>CAMAVT010000139.1 GCA_945861775.1 Bifidobacterium breve | reverse complement strand
CCGCGTTGTACGTGGCCGAGAACAGTTGTCCGGGCTTCATGTCCGGTGCGTTCTTCCAACGCCCCAGCGAGCCACTCACCAATTCCAGACAGTTTGACGTGGCCAAAGGCATCCAAGGTGCCGTCTTTCGTGATGAGGGAGCCATCTTGCGGGAGTGCACCCTCAGCCACGCAAATAATCGGTGCGTAGTTAGTGTCAAAACGCGAGTTAACCCAACCCACGACCTCATCAAGGTCAAATGGGACCTCGGGGATCAGAATCGCGTTAGCTCCACCCGCCATTCCGGAATGCAGCGCTATCCATCCAGCATGCCTCCCCATGACTTCACAGATCAAAATGCGATGGTGAGATTCGGCCGTCGTGTGCAGACGGTCCATTGCTTCGGTCGCAATTGTCACCGCCGTATCAAACCCAAATGTGTAGTCAGTTCCGCTGAGGTCGTTGTCGATGGTTTTCGGTACGCCAACGACGGGAAATCCCAATTCGGTGAGCGCTGTTGCCACACCCAGCGTGTCCTCACCACCGATAGCGATGAGCGCTTCAACACCAAGTTCGGCCATATTGGCCTTGATTCGCTCTACTCCGCCGTCGATCTTGATTGGGTTCGTGCGCGATGAACCAAGAATCGTTCCACCGAGGGGCAAGATCCCTCGAACCGAAGCAATATTGAGTTCCATCGTGAGGCCCTCAAGTGGGCCTTTCCAGCCGTCCCGAAAGCCCACAAATTCGAATCCGTAGTCTGTTACACCACGTCGAACGACCGCACGAATAACGGCATTGAGGCCCGGACAATCTCCGCCACCCGTGAGGACTCCAACGCGCATGTGACTCACCTTCCACCAATGTGACCCGAATCAAGGGATCTTCCCTGTCAAGCGGTGAATTCAAACGCTATCACTGCAGCATTCTGTTTCAGGGCCAAGCAAAAATGTTTAAACGGTTGAAGGAGTACCGAGAAGTGAATAGCGGCAACAGATAGCGTTGCTCCTGTGCATTCATCAGATCGCATTCTCGCAATTGACGCCGGGACGACCGGGCTTACCGCCCTGCTTGTTTCTCATGAGGGGCTGATCACCGCCAAGGGTTACCAAGAATTCCCACAGCACTTCCCCCAGGAAGGTTGGGTTGAACACGATTTAGGCGAAATGTGGAAGGCAACTCTGGCAGCAGTCACATTAGCGTTGGCCGCGCACACAACCGAGCATGGAAGCTCCCCCCGCATTATTGCTGTCGGAATCACCAACCAACGCGAAACTGCATGTTTTTGGGATCGAGAAACCTTGGGATCACCTCGGCGAGCAATTGTTTGGCAAGACCGTCGTAGCGCCGACATTTGTCAGAGGTTGATTGATACTGGAGTCGAAGGACATCTACGCGAAATCACGGGACTTCGTCTTGATCCTTACTTCACCGCCACAAAACTGATGTGGGTAAAAGAAAATGACCCTCACACATGGGCGCAGGTGATTTCTGGTCGAGTTGCTATTGGCACTGTTGACTCATATTTGATTGCTCGCATGACGCGCGGGCTTGAACACGTCACCGATCACACCAACGCTTCACGGACGTTGCTGTATGACCTCAATACTGGAACCTGGAGTCCCCACCTATGTGAACTTTTTGAGGTACCCGAGGAGTCGCTACCTGTGATTGTGACTTCCTACGGGAACATTGCCCACACTGACCCTGACGTCTTCTTGGGCATTGACGCACCTATCAGCGGGATTGCGGGTGACCAACAAGCCGCACTCGCTGGGCATGCCGGCTTCACTTCCGGTGATGCAAAATGTTCCTACGGAACCGGATCCTTCCTGTTACTTCACACCGGCGAAAAGATCATTCACTCAACCCACGGGCTACTCACCACCGTTGCTCTCGCCCACCCCGATGCATCGGGAATTCCCCGCAGAGATTTTGCACTGGAAGGATCTATTTTCGTGACCGGTGCCGCCGTTCAATGGTTGCGTGATGGACTGGGACTAATCAAGGAATCCTCCGACATCGAGGAATTGGCGCGTTCGGTTCCTAATTCTGGAGGAGTTGTTTTCGTTCCGGCACTCACCGGATTAGGAGCACCGGATTGGGATCCCTACGCTCGCGGGCTCATCATCGGAATTAATCGTGGAACTACCGCCGCTCACATTGCCCGGGCAACTCTCGAAGGGATCGCACTTGAAGTTCGCGACGTTGTCGACTTGATGACTGCGGAGACGGGGAGCGCGCTCCCCTACTTGGCAATTGACGGTGGGGCATCATTAAATGACCTCCTGTGTCAGTTGCAGGCCGACATCGCACGTTTATTGATCAAAAGAGCTGAGCAAGTGGAGATAACTGGTCTAGGTGCCGCATTCCTTGCCGGGCTTGGGGTTGGATTTTGGGCAGATACCAAAGAAATTTCTCACCTAGCAAGAATCTCCGGGGAGTTTTCGCCACTGACCGATCGTGAAAATCTCCACGTTCAATGGCGCGATGCCATCACACGCTCTCTGAATTGGGCAAACTAACTAGCGCAGCGAACTTTGCGCATCGGCTAACTCGCCCTGGGAAATAAGCTCCTTGGCGCGAGTTGCATACATGTCAACATATTCCTGGCCCGAAAGGGTCATGAGTTCATACATGACTTCATCGGTTACCGAACGTAAAACGAATCGGTCATCTTCTAGACCTTCATAGCGGTCAAAATTTAAAGGCTTTCCCACTCGAATTCCAACGCGTTTAAGCCTCGGTCGTAATTTTCCGGGGGGCTGAATCTCATAGGTGTTGATCATGGCGACCGGAATGATTGGCACCTGGGCTTCAAGCGCCATCCGGGCGAGTCCAGTCTTGCCGCGGTACAGAATTCCATTCGGCGAACGGGTGCCTTCAGGGTAAATTCCCAAAATGTCTCCGGCATTTAACACCCGAAGTGCCGTGTGAATTGCCGCTTCTGAGGCTCGACCACCAGAACGATCAACGGGCAGTTGGCCCACCCCGCGCATAAATAATTTAGTGAGATAACCCTTAATCCCTTTACCTGTGAAATAGTCACTCTTTGCGAGATAGGCCATGGGGCGCTTTGCAACAAGTGCCAAGTAAAACGAGTCTGAAAAACTCAAATGATTACTAGCCAAAATAACTCCACCTGATGCTGGAATGTTTTCTTGACCCTCCGCCCAAGGCCGGAAAAGGATTTTGAGCCAGGGACCCAGCAGGATGTGTTTGATAAACCAGTACAGCATCTGCTCACCCACCTCTACTATTTCTAAGAATTTCCGAAGCCTAAGGGCTCGACTAGTATCCAATTTTGGTAGTCCGCAGCCTTGACCTCAGCATACTTGGCCTAAGCATGGGCGTACGCTCTATCAAGTATCGGCAGAATGAAATAGGAGATCCCAATGCCATTGGCACCAGGCGCGCAACCGTGGAGTATTGACCCAACAGGCCCAGCAGCCCGAATCGGTGTACTTCTTATTCATGGGTTTACCGGCTCACCTGCCTCGATGACACCGTGGGGCCAGGCCCTCTCCCAGAACGGTTGGACTATTCGGGTGCCACGCCTCCCCGGACACGGATCACGCTGGCAGGACATGAACCTAACCACTTGGGAGGATTGGTACGCCGAAGTGGAGCGAAATTTGCGCGAATTATTGGCCAAGTGCGATCAAATTTTTATTTGCGGGCTCTCTATGGGTGGATCCCTTACCCTACGGCTCGCGGAACAGCACGGTAACGAAATTTCCGGGATCGTGTTAGTAAACCCGGCCGTGCACTCAGAGCGAGCCGATCGTCATTTGTTGCCTGTCATCTCTAAGCTACTAAAATCTTTTCCTGGTATTTCCAACGATATTGCTAAACCCGGACAGGACGAGGTTGCATACGGGAAACTGCCCCTGAAGGCGGCCTCCTCACTTGCCCAATTGTGGAAAATGGTGAAAAGCGACATCAGCAAAGTCAATCAGCCTGTACTACTTTTTCGCAGCCTCCAAGACCATGTTGTTGAGCCTTCAAATTCCCAGTGGATACTTGAGCATGTCTCGAGTACGGACAAAGAAGAAATTATTTTGCAGAATTCATTTCATGTCGCGACACTCGACTATGACGCGGAACTTATTGAGACCCGGAGCGCTGACTTCATCAGGCGCCTCGTCAACGGGTAATCGGAACTCCAATATGACAATCACACCACCGGATCCAGAGGATTCACAAGAACACGAGAAAAATAATGAAGCTTGGGATGCAATTGTTGCCGATCTCAGCGGTCAAATTGATCTCGGCCCACATTTTCGCAGTGAACCCACACCCCAGGAATTGATTCCTGAGCGCGACTACATCGACGAATATTTTGACGAAGGCTACGTACCTCCCGAGCCACCACAACTCACTGCCTCAAGTGATGCAATCGCACGTTTCGCCTGGGCCGGCGTATTAGGTGGACCCGTGATCTTGCTCTTAAGTTTTATGCTCGGTCTTGGCGGCGTAATCGCAACAGCAGGACTCATTGCGACCATTGGTGGATTCGTCTTCCTGATGTCAAAGCGAGACAAACATGTTCCGCCCGGTGAGGATTACGGCGACGGCGCCGTCGTCTGATCTAGCCGCGCAGTACGGGAAGCCAGCGAATTTCATCTGCGGTGGCATCACCCGCTTGTGCACCTCGAACCCCACTTTTGATCCCGACTCCACCCAACATTGACAATATGGGTGCAATATCGAGTCCAGTGATTTCGCTCGGCACCAATTCAGTTATTGATACAGGCGCGCCCATTGAGTTAAGCCAGCTTCCAAGATCACTCGAAGATTTCTTGTCATTGTTTTCATCACTCATGACCGGGGCCACTCACTTTCTTTGACGGAGAGGTCAATCTCAAATTTATTCTTTGAAAGTCGGACGGTGCCGGGTTCCATCCGTGAACAGGCTGCGGGAAGTTCCACAAAACTTCGGACTCCACCCACATCAATTACCAATTGATTGCGGAAAAGACCAATTGCCGGTTCGCACTCTCCAACGCCCTTCCACTTTACGCGGAAAACAAATCGCAATGCCTCCACTTCTAAGAGGACTCCGTACCCACTAAATACTTTTATCGATTCAAATTTAGAGATCCACTTCTTTGAAAGCGACGTCTCAGTTGACATGAGCCATGCCTGTTGGAGTTGACGTGATTCACACACGACGCCGACGAGGGCGAGCTGGGTAAGCGATCTAAATAAAGCTTTCGCACTTGGTCGATTGTGCATAAAGTCGAGTTGGAGTTGGGCTCCCTGGATTCGATTTCGAGCCTGATTCATCTCACCGATTAATTGCAATAAATGAGTTCGTGCATTGTTTCTACCCAAACCACACCAAATGGCAAACTCTTCAGAATCCATGTGACGTAGTGCAATTGAAATCGAGTCAAGGTCGCTGATCGCTTGGGCCAACTGTTGCACGGACTCGAATTCAAGGTGTTGCGATGGTGACAGCAAGGATTTCATGCCTCGTAATAAATTCAGTTCACCCAGGAGCCCATGTGTCGGCTGAAAAAAACCAAATGGCTGTATCAGTGATTCTAAAAAATGAGCGACGACCTCAGGCGTGGTTCCCGAACCCCTCGTGGGCTCGGCTCCGCAGGTAATCAGAAGGCTAGACGACACTTCCCGCGCCCGATTCCACGCGGATTTTCAGACCTTTAAGAGCTGTGTCGACAATGACTTTTTCGGCTTTGCGCTTCAACATTCCGATCATGGGAATTTTTACATCAACTTGCAGCCGGTAATGCACCGTTGTGCTCCCGTTGCCATTGTCTGTCAATTCGTATTCGCCATCCATCGCTGTCAACATTTCTGCGGTGGTCAAAGTCCACGTTACTTTTCGATTCCCATCCCAGTCGTACTCCAACTCGTATGTGTCCTTGATGGGACCGGATGCCAGGGAGAAACGGGCATCGGCTGGGCGATTGTCATCTTCATATTTACTTAACACGGTGACCGAGGTGATTCCATCACTCCATTGCGGATAAGCGGGAAGGTCCGCGATTACTTCCATGATCTGAGCGGGGCTCGCATTTATGGAGATACTGGATTCGGTCTGGTCAGCCATGGGTGCACGGTACTCCACCTGCGGGATGCTGTGCATCGTATGCTTCGTAAATTCGTAAATACTGAATTCAGACTTCGATGGTGAAGTAATCGAGATAAATGGTCAAAGGTGGGGCTTTCTTGGTGGGGGACTCACCAGCCCGATGCGCACTCCCTATGAACTGGAGCCACAAGAATATTGGGACAAGCTTTTTGCCATGGGGCCGGTTGACATGCT
>CAMAVT010000138.1 GCA_945861775.1 Bifidobacterium breve | reverse complement strand
ACGGTGGGTTGTGGAGTGGGTTGCGGGTTTCCCGCTGAACCGACCGCGTAAATTCGATACTCGGAAGCACCCATTGACGGTTGCCAGGTCAACAGCACCTGATTTGGTACCGAACCCGTTTCCGCCACAAACTCCAAAGGTACTTTTGGTGCCCCCTGGATTGGCGCAACCTGTTCCTGTACCCAACGGGAAATGAAGAAGCCTGCAATCAAACCTAAAATTGTGAGAAGTATGAAGAGACGACCAAAAACGCCGAGCCGTAAACGAATATAGGGTCGCTGCAGCACGCTTCCGATAACTTCTTCGGAATCCTCATCGAGGATGGCAAGGTCCAGATCCTCATCTCGGATCGGTGTTACGGTGACATTGAAACTTCTGGTGTTGAAGTCCGAACCGATGAACTTCGGCGCGACGCTAATTAAAATGTCAACCCAGCGCGATTCGCCCGGAGTGAGGGTGACCAGGGATTCCTTGGCGCGCACCCGCATGAATCCTTCAGGATCGTCTGCCTTCAACTCGTAGGTGACGGTGGAATTTCCCTCGTTGGTAATCTGCACCAGCATCGTCGCGCGGGTGCGGATCGTGAATGATGTTGATGCACTCGTGCAGCGAAAGCGGTAGAAGGGGTTGACCGTGACCAACAACTCGGCGGTCGAGGCAGCTTCGGGGCGCACCTGGGATTGCGCCATCACGCCAACCGCATAGGTGCCTGCGGGCACCCGGTGGGTCATCGGTGGATGTAGCTCGAGGGTGACGGTTTCTTCCTCGCCAGGAAAAAGGGAGACAGAGTCTGGGGTTATCTCCACCCATGCTTGAGCGGGCCCGAGTAGGGTGAGGTCATAAGTTTCGATGATGTTGCCGGGGTTGCGGACCGTGAATTCACTCTGACCAATCTGGCCCGGATCAAGGCGCAGTTGGTCGTTGGCCAGCGAAACAAGCGGCCGGATAGGCGTGCTGGCATCAGTCAACGTAGTGCTGTTCATGTGTCCTCGACTTAGGGGGAAGGTTTCGAGTGATCCTCAATCTACCCCAGAAATGCCCTCGGTCCCCGTATGCGCGAGCCAATGTGCTCAGCGTGTCGTCCCCCCTGAAAGGGTGGGCCTGCCTCAGGCCCAGAAGACACCTAGCGTGGACCTGACTCGCTACGGTCAGCGCATGCGTCTGGTTCCGAGGCTCGCGAGAATGACCATTTTCGCTGTCCTCTCCGTGCTGTGTCTTGCCGCGGCTCCGGTGGCACAAGCCCAGACGAGCATCAAGATCGACGCAGTGCCGGTGCGGGCGGTCTATTCGGGTGATCAAGTTTTCGTGGCAACTCGCGCACCCGATCAGCTCATCACGGTCCAGGGCAGCGATCTGCAAGTGCGGGCCACACTTGCATTAGGTGGTGTTCCAACAGCTCCGGTGGCAAATTCCCAAGGGACGCGGATTTATCTAGCGCTGTTCAGTGAGTCCGCAGTGGTCGCCGTCAACGTTAAGACAAATGAACTGCTATGGAAAATCAAGGTGGGTGACGGTCCTCGATCCGCCACTTTAGATCCGTCGGGACGTTTGCTCTATGTCGCGAACTCCCAGGATGGCACCGTGTCTGTTATCGACACAAAAAAGCGCTCCATCATTGCAACCGTGCCGACCGGAGTTTCCCCAACGGCAATAACGTTGCACCCGCGCAGGAATCGTGCTTATGTTGCAAACAGTGGCTCAGGAGATATCACCATTTTGGATACCCAGCGCCAACGGGTAATGCGCACGATCAAAGTGTGTGGCGTACCACTACGACCGGTCACGAGTCCTAAGGGTCAATTCATGTTTGTCAGTTGCCGCGCAACCGGCACACTAGCGATTATCGACACTCGACGCGAAGCCCTCATGCGACTTGTGAAGGTTGGTAATGAACCTGCTCCGCCTACTTTTGTGTCCGGTAATCAGGTATTCGTTCCACTTGAAGCGGATGACCAAGTTGCCGTGGTGCGCATTCCGCGAGGCATTGTCACGGATCGAATTGCAGTTGGTGAAGCACCGACGACCGCCACCCTCAATCGCACCGGTCGATTGCTATTCGTACCGAACACGGGTGGCTCCTCCGTCTCCGTGATCAATGTGGTTCAAGGCAAGGTGAGTCGCACAATTGCCACGCAGCCCAAGCCCGTGCAGGTTATCCTCGGGCCTGAGCCCATGGTCATCGGTGAAACTGGTTTCCTGCAGACCTTGACGCCACGAGTACCTGAACCACCACCTCCTGACTAAAATGAAAGCGCGTGCCGGCTCGGGATCGGGTGATTCTCCTCATCTCAAATAACAAAGAAGGGGACTATGACCCAGGGATACGTTTTCATTCTCTTGGAAGATCACGCCCTCGTCCGAGACGGCATCGAACGTCAATTGATCTCGGATTTTCCAGCGTGCACGATTCTTTATTCGGGTGACTCACTCTCGGCTTCGCTCGCCGCCGTAAGTTCAGGCCCACGAGTCGACTGCGCTGTTGTTGATCTAGATCTCGGTGACGAAACCCCGGTTGCTGAGACGGTGTCCGCGTTTGCGGTTCGAGATATCCCCGTTGTCGTCGTGAGTGCACTGGCCCGCCCAGAAGTCTTACAGGCCGCGCTCGCCGCAGGTGCGAGAGCATTCGTCGCAAAGCGTTCGAATCTGGTCCAGTTGAGCAAAGCGGTTAACGCGGTTCTCAATGGGGATACCTGGATCCCGCCGGATCTCGCGGGGGCTGTTCTGCAGTCACAGTCGAACGTCGATCTGTCCGCGCAGGAAAAACGAGCGCTCGTGCTGTACGCCTCGGGCTTGACTCTTGAGATGGTGGCAAGACGCATGAACATCACTCCAAACACGGTCAAGCACTATCTCGATTGCGTGCGAGACAAATACACCCGCGTCGGGATATCTGCTCGAACCAAAGTGCAGCTCAACCAGGTCGCTCGCAAGGAGGGGCTGCTGCCCTAACCCTGCACCGCGGCTGTGGCATTCTTTACAGATGTCAACCCACGATGCAAGGTATGCAGGTCATGCCAGGCCACCGCTGGCAACCGTGCTATTCACGGTTGGCCAGGCTGCCCTTGTTGCGGCTGGCATAGCACTTTTCTTCCCCGCCGCCGCATTCCTCACCTTCAGCGCATCATCCGAAATCATTGATTGGGTCGCTTGGCTCATCCCGCTCATTGTGTGGGTCACAGGTCTGCTCCCCGCGCTTCGCCAGCAACGTGCGATCATCCAAACTGCCGCTGGGTTCTTGCTCGTGCTGATGGTCTTTATCGTCCCAGATGCAGGTTCGTGGATTTCCGTTACCACCGTTTGCTTTGCCTCGATCGTAGGCGCTGTCTTTAACTTATCAACTCGCGCCGCCACCGCTGTCGTACTTATCGCCGCCGCCCTTGATGGAAGTTCCGCACTAATAATTGGTTCATCAGGGGGCCTTTTTGGTGTTATGCAGTTCGCACCTTGGGCTGGTGCCCTGCTACAGATTTTGGCTGGGGGCGGTCTGGTGATTGCTTGGCATAGTTGGATGCGCAATGTCACCCTTGCAGATCAAGAATTCGAAGCGATTCGCCGCTCGATTGAATCCGATCAGCAGGCATCTGCCGCTCAAGAGGGTGCCGAAGCGGTAGCGCGACGAATTCACGAGACTTTTTTGAACACACTTACTGCCATCTCAATGGGTATCGACGAATCCGAACGTGAGGAAGCCATTAGTTCAAGTCAGCGCGACCTCACACAGATGGAGCGAAGTCTGCAACAACTTCCCGACTCTAGTGTCAAAGAAATCATCAGCACCGCTTTAATGAATCTTCAACCAACGGCACTTACCTGCACCTTGACACTTACCGGCGATCGCATCATTCAATCGCGAATTGCCAACCCTTTGCATGATGCTGTCCTTGAGGCGTTACGAAATGTTGAGCGACATTCGGGGAAACTCAGCGCTGACATCACGGTCAATGTCACAAATGAACTGGTCACTCTTATGGTGAGTGACCAAGGCGTTGGCCCAGCAGACTTCTCCGAAGAGCGTTTTGGTTTGCGCAACGCGATCAAAGCCAATATGAGAAGTATTAATGGCACTGCCCAACTCCAGCGAAACCCTCAGGGTGGAACTACCGTAATTGTGACGACACCCGTTCAACTTGATCGTGGTGTGGACATTCCCACCTTCCCCATCCTTGGTGCAGCAGATGCATCCACCATCGGGCGACTCGGCGCCGCTGGAACAAATCTGTTTATGCTTGCCATCCTGGTTCCGGTCATTAGTGATCTGCCTAATCCGGGAATCCTTGCCGCAGCAAATCTTGCTTATATTGCAGCGGTCTTGGGCCTCGCTCTGGCGTGGAACACGAAAGCTCGTCCTTGGTTGAACTGGCTTGCCATCGCATTACTTGCAGGACCGCTTATTGCAGCAAGTACCAACTCCCTCACGTGCGCGGCAACTCCGGCCATCCAGGCACTCATAGCTGGAGCATCCGGTGGCGCACTGCTGCTCCTTCTCATTGCAAACAATTCCCTGTACCCCCGTGTCCTGATATTCGTCCTAGGCATGATCGGGCTAGCAGTTGTCACGGTACGCATGCCCGATGATTGCCGAGTTGAATCCGCGCTAGCTGCGGGAATCCAGGTCGTGTATCTCGGTGTCCTCATCATTGTGATGACATGGATCGATCTTCGTTTCGAAGCTCAGCGCACTGCAGCTCTGCTCGCTTGGGCGTCGTTCGTTCAGGAGCAAGCACGCCTTGAGCACCAAGCAGCAATCGCCCGTGGCTGGTCAAATGTTGGAACCAGCGCGCGTGAACTCCTCGAGGGCATAGCCGGTCGGACTCTTCAACCAGATGATCGTGAGGTCCGTGCACGAGCCACCGCAGAAAGCGCAGCAATCAGAGTCGCCCTCGGCCTCGCCCCTGAGGTAGACGGAGCCTTTGGGGCCCTTACTAACCGACTGATTCGGGCATCTGTAAAAGTCGGCGCAATCATCGATGCCGAGACTGTCACTGCACTCATGCGACAAGATCAACTCCCCGAGGAGATCATCAGGTACCTCGAGTCCCTTGTCTTTGATGCCGGTAACCAGACAATCACACTGCGCTCTTTTGTTGATGCAGAATACGATGAAATCGTCGTTGCGATTCCTCAATCCGTCATGATCAGACCGGTGGTGCAATTCGTTGAAGATGTCGTTCTTCAAACTGAAGCGAATTTGGACGCAACCATCATCACGATCCGTCGACCCACACATCGCGCAGGGTGAATTAAGAATCGCAGATCACGAGGAACCACCGAAAGGGGTCATGCCAGTTCAACCTCGATGGAACAAGCAGCAATTTATTGAAGTCCTTGCCAAGGAAGTCCTGACTCACTTTTCGCTGAGCGAAATCCGAGCAACGCAATCAGTTAACGGAGTTGAACTCTTTAGAGATCACAAACCACCCATGCCCGTATTTGTGGAGTCTCCTAAGATTAAGAGATACACGGTCATGTCACACTCAAGTTTTCATGTGTTTGCTCAGCCGTCCAAATTTCTCAGCATTCACCTTTTGCTGGGTGCTTTCCGTAGCCGAAGTGCTGCGTAAATTGCGAAGCCAAAGACAACTCCTACGAGGTACCCGATCCCACCACCGTTAAATACTTCCCGGGAGAACCAACCAATCCACGACAGGGCGGGTACGTCCCCGGCAATTTGATTACCAATAGGAGTCGCGGTGAACGGGAGTAGCAGGAGCCAGCCCAGAACAAAGGCGATTGCTGCCGCTCGCGGCTTGGATGGGGGTATGAGCCAGGGTTTTGGTTCCCTTCTGCGTGCAATTAATTCTACGAGCACAACGCCCAGCCATGGGGTTGTGTAATACCCAGCAATGAGAACGATGTCTTGTGTCAACGTGCCCAGTTCAGTATTGCGAGAAATGATCGCGAGGGTGAGAGCGGCGACAGTGATGATGAGTGATGCGGCGACGCGGGGCAGCCGAATACCCATTTGTACCAAGCTCAGTCCGCCACTGAAATCGTTGAGAGCATTGGCCGTTGCCAGTGAAATTCCGAGAGCCACCAGCGCCACAGCGGCTCCAACTCCGCCACCAAGGAGATCTTGAACACGGCCCATGGGATTATTTAGTGACGAGTCAGTCGAGATCCATGATCCAATTCCACCGAGGACAACAAGTGGGATGGTCATGCCGACAAATACCCACACAAAGATCTTCCTCGGGCTTGTTCTTTTAGGGAGCGTCCGTGAGAGGTCGCATGCTTGTACGGACCACGAAATTGAACCACTCAGCCCCAGAGCCAT
>CAMAVT010000137.1 GCA_945861775.1 Bifidobacterium breve | reverse complement strand
CGAATATCCATGTAAAAATTGATACGGGCTTGAATCGGAACGGCTTACCTATTGCTGAACTCGGCACTGTCCTTGCTGAATTGATCGCATTGGTTGCAGAAGGCGTAATAGGCGTGCGCGGTGTGTGGAGTCACCTAGCGAGTCCTGATCATGTTGACCCTGAGATTGCCCATGAATCAGTGTCTACTCAACGCGGCGTATTCATGTCTGCACTCGCAGATTTTGCTGCCGTTGGAATTGAACCTGAAGTTATTCACCTTGCCAATACTGCGGGAGCCCTTTGGCACCCTGATACCCGTTTCAATCTTGTTCGCGTTGGCATTGGTATGTATGGACTCTCACCCAATATGCAGCGGGCAAGTTCCGGCGAATTAAATTTGGTGCCAGCCATGACACTGGTTGCACGACTCAGTTCGCTGAAATCTGCACCGGCTGGGGCTGGGGTGTCCTACCTTCACACGTGGATCGCTGGGCGGGATTGCCAACTTGGCCTGGTTCCGGTGGGTTACGGCGATGGAATTCCGCGTAGCGCAAGCAACAAAGTAGCCGTCTGTATTGAGGGGGAATTAATGGCTCAGGTGGGAACAATCGCCATGGACCAATTCGTCATCGACACAACAGATTCTGCTGCTGACATTTCTGCTGGCAGTGAGGTGTATTTATTTGGTTCGGGAGAACACGGTGAGTTAACCGCGGATCAGTGGGGCGAAGCCAGTGGAAGTATCGGGTACGAAATTGTTACCCGGATCGGATCTCGAATCCCGCGGGTTCACGTGTGAGGTTTATTCTCCCATTGGTAGTTTGATGCTTATTCCTTTAATATTAGGTGGTGAAGTGCGCAAGTGGCTCTTGATTTTGGCAAAGTAGCCGGACGTGCAGTTCTCTCACTCGGTGCGGTGGCTCTCGGGGCTGCTGCAGGGGCGGCAGCAGAACGCTTGGTCATGCGATTCAGCGCCACGCAGGATCATGATGCTGATTTAACCGAGTTCTATTCATTGCATGGTGAGCCATTTGAGGTTTTTACCTCCGACGGAGCGGTTCTCGCAGGTGAAGTGGATCGACTCCCTGGATCGCGAGTCACAATCGTGATGCCCCACGGCTTCGCATTGAATCGGAACTCATGGTACTACCAGCGATTGGCTTTACGTAATCGTGCGACATTGGTTTTCTATGACCAGCGCGGGCACGGCGAATCCACTTACGTCGCTGATGCACAGTTGCGCGATCACAGCATTGATCAACTGGGGCGTGACCTGTATTCGGTGATCAACCAGGTCGCCCCAAGCGATACGTTGATTTTGATCGGGCACTCGATGGGTGGCATGTCGATATTGGCATTGGTTGAGCAACATCCAGAACTTTTTGGAACTCAAGTAATTGGAGTTGGGTTGATTTCAAGTTCCGCAAGTTCTGTTGCCGCTTCAACTTTAGGTCTACCTGCCCCGATCTCGCGCGTTGTTCAAGGACTAGTCCCCGGGGTTGCGTCTGTTATGGCTCGAGGTGGGACCGCGCTGTCCCACTCGCGCTGGAGTAAAACTGATCTAGGGCTGCTGCTGACCCGCCTTTACTCATTCGGGTCGGTTGCCCCAGTCCACGCGGGCGAATTTGTAGCCGACATGGTTTCGTCAACAAATTTCAATATCTTGGTTGACTTCCTGCCCAATATTTATGATCACGACAAACTTGATTCACTTGAGCCATTGCAAAAGGTGGAGACTTTGGTGATCGTGGGTGAATCTGATCGATTGACCCCACCGGCACTGAGTGAAGCAATCATCGAGCGCGTTCCGGGCGCTGAATTTGTTGTGCTTGCTGAAAGTGGTCACATGGTGACGCTTGAGCGGTATGTGGAAGTAAATGAACTTCTCACCGGATTTGTTGACCGGGTTATTGAAAGACACGACCAAAAATGAGAATTGAAACTCCAGAACAAATGCAAATCCTCGGTGAATCAATCGCTGCTGTTGCTCGCGGCGGTGACGTCTTGATTCTTACAGGTGAGTTGGGCGCGGGTAAAACTACGTTTGCCCAGGGCGTCGCACGTGGGTTGGGAATAACTGAACCCGTGACCAGTCCAACATTTGTCATGAGCAAGTCCTACCCGGGAGTTGGTGGACTGGGGTTATTGCACCTTGATGTTTACCGGGTGAGTGCGGTTGATCAGCTCTTGGATCTGTGGTCAGAAATTGATGCCGAACACTCTTTGACGTTGGTTGAGTGGGGCGGGGAGTGGGCGGGCGAATTTGGTGAGACGGTTGTTGAAATGCACATTAATTCGGAATTCGAGTCTGGGCGGGAAATTGACTTTACTTCCTACCCACCATCAGGGGAAGCATTTCTTCGCCGGGTTGAATCAGTGCTTACATGAGAGTTTTCATATGAAAGTTATTGCAGTTGATACGTCCACGGAGCTAAGTTCAATTGCCTTGGTGGATTCTGGCACCGTGATCTCCATGGCCAGTCACACCGATGCCCGTGGGCACGTGGAGGCGATCGGTGCACTATTCGCTGAACTGGAATTAGATCTGAATTCGTTACCCGATTTGATTGCATGTGGTGTCGGCCCGGGTCCCTACACAGGATTGCGCGTTGGTATTGCATTTGCCCAAGGGCTATCCGCTGCTTGGTCAGTGCCCGTTGTCGGAGTGTGTTCACTCGATGCTGTTGCTAATGCGATTATCCGCCAAGGCTTGGTCGCTCCCGGTAGTGAATTCATAGCAGCAACCGATGCTCGTCGCAAGGAGTTCTACTGGGCAAAGTTTGATGGCAGCGGTAAGAGAGTGTCAGGGCCCAATGTTGATCTGACCGATGTTGTTCGGGGATTGGCGCTGGAAGCAGAAATCCCGTTGGTGACGCAGGTTTTGCCGCATGCAATTGACATAGCGGCATGTGCTGTGCGCGGCGATAGTCTGGATGTGACCCCCATGTATCTGCGAGAAGCTAATGCCAAGCCGAGTGCGCCGGTGACGCTGTGAAAGCTCAAACAATTGAAATCCGTCCGATGCGTTGGTGGGATATTTCTGAGGTTTACAAATTCGAGCGTGAATTATTCCCCCATGACCCGTGGTCAACGGATCAATGGTGGCGGGAGTTAGCCCAACTTCACAATCATTATTTTGTGTGTGAAAGTTCAGGAGTTCTCAGCGGATACACGGGACTGAGTGTTTCGGGAAGCGATGCTGATATTCAAACGATCGCGGTTGGTGAATCATTTCAGGGTCAAGGTATTGGACGTCAACTGCTGGCTCATTTAGTTGAACTCTCGGTGGAATTAAAAGTGACTTTCATTTTCCTTGAAGTACGGCATGACAACTTGGCAGCACTTTCACTGTATTCATTATTTGGTTTTAAAGAAATTAGTAAAAGAGCGAATTACTACTCCGATGGCACTGATGCTCTAATCCTGCGTCGTGATGACCGAGACGAGCGTGAGACTCGATCATGAGCATGAGCGAACCTCTGGTACTGGGAATCGAGACTTCCTGCGACGAAACGGGAATTGGCATCGTTCGCGGTAGGGAATTGCTGTCCAATGCTTTGGCATCAAGTGTTGAGCTGCACGCCCGATTCGGCGGCGTGGTCCCTGAAGTCGCTAGCCGTGCTCACCTCGAAGCGATGTTGCCAACAATTGAATTGGCCTGCGCTCAGGCCGGGGTTTCACTGAGAGATATTGATGCGATCGCAGTGACGGCAGGTCCAGGTTTAGTTGGCGCACTCATTGTTGGGGTTGCGTCAGCGAAAGCACTGGCATTGGGGTTGGAAATTCCCATCTATGGAGTCAACCACCTAGCGGCTCACGTGATGGTTGACGAACTTGAGCACGGACCTTTGCCCGAGCCCGTTATTGGCTTGCTGGTCTCCGGTGGGCATTCATCGTTAATCAAAGTGAGTAACGGCGAGTTCACGTCCCTTGGTCAAACTTTGGACGATGCTGCCGGCGAAGCATTCGACAAAGTTGCGCGCCTTCTTGGTCTGCCATTTCCCGGGGGTCCCATGATCGACCAAGCTGCTCAAAGCGGTGACCCCAACGCTATTGATTTTCCCCGAGCTCTACGCACTGATCCAGTCAACGCATTTAACTTCTCTTTCTCGGGGTTAAAGACCGCTGTGGCACGTTGGGTTAAAGAGGAGCAAAGGGTCGGCAACACTATTTCAGTACCCGATGTCGCTGCTTCGGTTCAGGAGGCGATAGCGGACGTTCTGACCAGTAAGGCCATCGCGGCGGCATTGGATCAAAACGCACCCCACCTGGTGATCGCCGGGGGAGTGGCTGCAAATTCACGTTTACGAGCGTTGGCTGCCCAGCGTTGTGCTCTGGCTGGAATCGAGCTTCGCGTACCCAGTCCAACTTTGTGCACCGACAATGGAGCGATGGTAGCGGCGCTGGGATCTCACCTCGTTCGGATTGGGGCGCTTCCTTCACCGGTTGATTTCCCGGCCACATCAACTCTTTCTGTGAGTCAAGTTCTGTTCTAACTTCTCGAGCCGGGACTGGCGTCAATCGAGGTCCGGGGTTTAAACTCATGTGACGCGTCGGACTATATGTTGATACGGATGGAGGGGAAATGCGCCGGGTTCTTGCGGCTTTCGTCGGAGGTATTGTCCTTTTCGCTACCGGTTTCGGAGCGCAGGTGGGTTCACGTGCCACTGAAAATAGCGTTGAAACAGTGATGCCCGCGCGTGAGGTCGTACAGATCCCCAAGTCGGTGTATCGGATCAAGACCAATGACAAAGTCGCCTTTATCACGATTGATGACGGGATTTATAAAACGGAAAATTCTCTGGCCTTCGTAAAAGCAAATAAGTTGCCCGTTACGGCATTTCTTTCATCATGGACCATAAAGAGTTCCCAAAAATATTTCGATGAATTCACGCAGTGGGGTTCGGTGCAAAACCACTCGGCGACTCATGCTTCATTTGCTAAAAAGTCCACTGATCTAGATCATGAAATTTGCTATGTTCAGAAACGGTTCGCAAAGAAGTACGACTGGCGCCCCTGGATGCTTCGGCCACCATATGGAGCTGCGCAGGATTCCCAAGCAGTACGCAACATGGGTGAGAAATGTGGGATTCAACAAATAGTTATGTGGGATGCATCAATTGGCAATGGCAGAATTCATTATGCCGATTCGAAGTTGCGACCAGGTTCCATCATCTTGATGCATTTTACAAAGTCACTCAAGAAGGATTTAGAACTTGCTGTTAGAAAAATTCGGGAGGCTGGCCTTGAACCGGCGAATCTTGATGATTACCTACCGCGGATAGATAGTGCTCCCGCAATGCTCAGCGTTCGCGCTGGACTAATACAGCCTGCTCGGTAGCGCCACTTCCTAAAATTACGACCGCCCATTCATTGTGATCGGGCTTTGCACAAGCTTTTCGTAGATCCTTTTGTTCACGCCTTCCATCCTTTGTTTTCACAGCGATTCCGGGTAGGTGCTTCACGCGCGACTTAATTTCCTTAACCGGAAACACGTCATGAACAAGATAGGCGCGGGCGTGAGGAAAGGGGGTTGCGGCTCCAAATAGCCACATATTTTTTTCGCCAACGGGCGTCAGGCCAAGTTCGGCCGCCACCTGTTGGGCGAGTCCAGCTCGGGTGATTGCCGGGTCTAACTCGTAAAGGAACCCTTCCGCACTGATTTCGACGTGTTGGTGCGTGACCGGATCCGTACTACCGGTGATGATGCTGGTTTCTTCCCGTTCTGAATTAATCATGACGGCGTATGTCCCGGTTGCTGCATTTGTGGTGAACATCTCGACAACGTTTGCATCCAGGCTGACAATGTATTGCGCCCAGCCTTCGGGCGGCCTAAACGCCGGAGCGGCTTTCACGAACACACGAAATGTCTTGGCGAGTTCGTTGACGAAAGATATTGGCGGTGACCACCGCTCTGGGTCACGTTCGGGGAGTGCACGGGCGCCATCGGGGGAACGTGAAGTGCCTCGTCTGGCTGGATCGATAAAGATCACGGTTTGCTCTGGATTCCATTGGGTGAGGTCAAGCTGCGTGCAGTCGCAGATCAAGATGTTGGCACCGGGAACGTTGCGGGCCAGCAGCGCGGCCGTATCGGGATCTCGTTCAACGGCGCTTGTGCTGAGCCCGGCGTCGATGAAGGCGGCACTGTCACTGCCAAGCCCAGCGGTGAGGTCAATCACGCCAGCGATCCCGCCGTTGGCAATGACCCCAGCGTGGGAAATGACCCGGGCGTGAAATCCTGCGATGAGCGGGTGACTGGCCGCTTCCAGGCTGTCCCGGGTGAAATACCAGTTCTGACGTGGCCGACCGCTGTTTTTCCAGGCCAGAGCCGCCTTATCGC
>CAMAVT010000136.1 GCA_945861775.1 Bifidobacterium breve | reverse complement strand
TGCTGATCCGCGCGCAGTCCTCTCCGAGATCGTTGGTTTTGACGTCCCCCAGAACGTCCAAGTAATCCTGCACGAGGAATCTCTCACCCAGATTCATCTCACCATTCCCGCGTCGGAGAATCTCTCCGACGCCGACCTCGAACTCGTCGCCGGTGGTTCATGGGGACTCAATTGCTGCGACACTTGTTGAAGACTTCACGGGCCTGATCAGGTGCGAGCCTCCACAATGCGGCTCGCTCGCAGTCCTCTACGACATCACCCTGAAACTCGTCGCCGGAGGTCAGGTCTACACCAGTTCCTTGGGTGACATTGCTCGGGGAATTGTCCTTGAAAGGGTAGTGGTGCGAAGCTCTATCCAACTACACTTCGATTCACTGTAATTTGAATGTGTAACTTGGAGGTTCACATGTCCGTGCCCACCCGCTCTGAGGTCGAGTCGATTATTTCTGAGCGCATTGCCGCTGATCCCAGTTTTCGTGAATCTCTGAATGCTGATCCGCGCGCAGTCCTCTCCGAGATCGTTGGTTTTGACGTCCCCCAGAACGTCCAAGTAATCCTGCATGAGGAATCTCTCACCCAGATTCATCTCACCATTCCCGCGTCGGAGAATCTCTCCGACGCTGACCTCGAACTCGTCGCCGGTGGTGGGTGGGGAGGGCCTCCCAGCCCCAACGCTTGCTGATTGATCCGCGCGACACCGACCCCGAACTCCTTGCGCGGTCATCGAGACTGAAGTGGTGCTCGCAGCCGTTTCTTTGTCTTTGACGGCAGAGGGGGTCGCTGCTTGGCAGAGAATTACTTAGCGGGGAATTAATGCTGTCTCTAGCCATGCGGAGTTCATCGTCTTTAGGACCATGGAAGGAGCGAATAAAAGGGAAAATCCGGACACGGTGAGTGGATCCTCTGTGCTAATGTGCGAAAGACTTATTCGACCATTCCTCCTTCGATTGGAAGGACGTGGGACCTTCAGAGAAATGAGATCAAGGATGAAGCAGCAGGTTCGAGTGGGGGCAATCGTTGCTACGGGTTTGGCGCTTCTGGTTAGTGTTCTAGCGGTGGCCCCGACCTCGCATGCCAGCAATCGTAGTAAGTGCGTTACGACATCGGCTGAACAAAACGAAAAATCAGCACGTGTCTGGATGAAGGCAGCCGTAGAAAATGATTGGGCGACTTTCAAAAAGTTAACGCACGAGGAGCTCACTAGGTCGTGGTCGGGTCGTCAGTTGTCTGAGGCACCAGGTTTCGACGACGAAATTGCCCTCATCCAGAGGTTGCAGAGAGCGCTTAGCGACACCCAGGTGATTATCAACGCCACCGTGAGTTCGAACAACGCACGGAAGAGCACAGCCGCAAATATTCCTGGGTCTACCAACGATGCGGTAGTTATGACGGGTGAGATTAAAGGGAACCTGCCTAACGGTTCGCCAGCGACGATCCCATATTCGACGTGGCTGTATTTCAAGTGTGGCAAAGTTTATTCTTCTTTCACGTTCCCCCTAGTTCCGGCAGAATTCAAAGCGTCGATTTTGAATCCGGGGTTATCATCGAGGAGTGGCTCAGTCTCTGAGGGCAAAAGTTGAATCTGATGCAATCCGTTAGTCGGGGACTTGATTGCCGCAGCTAACTTCTTCTATCTTGAGATCGCACGGGTTCATTTCGCCACGGACCCGGCTCAGAACTTCGCCGCTCTGATGGACACCCTGATCCGTGGACTGGGGTCAAATCTGCACATATTGGGACACGGCAAGTGATCCAGGGTTAAATGAGTTCACTTTCTTGCGAGTAAGAGCCCGGATTTCGCGTTGGGCGTACGAGTTCCGGTGTATCTCGGGTTTCACTCATGTGATTCATGGGGGACAATGGGGGAGTCGATTTGGGTGCCCACACCCAAAGGCACGCATGAAGGAGAGTGGCCAATGTTCGAGCGGTTTACAGACAGAGCCCGTCGCGTGGTTGTCCTTGCCCAAGAGGAAGCCCGCATGCTCAACCACAATTACATTGGCACCGAACATATTCTCCTCGGCTTGATCCATGAGGGTGAAGGCGTTGCTGCTAAGGCCCTTGAAAGTCTTGGCATTTCACTCGATGCTGTGCGCCAGCAAGTAGAGGAAATTATCGGCCAGGGACAGCAAGCACCCTCAGGACATATTCCTTTCACCCCACGAGCCAAGAAAGTCTTGGAACTCTCGCTGCGTGAAGCACTTCAATTGGGCCACAACTACATCGGTACCGAGCACATTCTTTTAGGTCTCATTCGCGAAGGCGAGGGTGTGGCTGCTCAGGTGCTCGTCAAACTTGGTGCAGATCTCAACAAGGTTCGCCAGCAGGTCATTCAACTTCTGAGCGGCTACCAAGGTAAAGAACCTGCAACAGCCGGTGGGCCGGCTGAAGGAACACCATCGACTTCACTCGTCCTTGACCAATTCGGTCGTAACCTGACCGCTGCTGCTCGCGAGAACAAGCTCGATCCAGTAATTGGCCGCTCGAAAGAAATTGAGAGGGTCATGCAGGTGCTTTCCCGCCGCACCAAGAACAATCCGGTGCTCATTGGTGAGCCCGGCGTTGGCAAGACCGCAATTGTCGAAGGTCTTGCCCAAGACATTGTGGCCGGTGAGGTCCCCGAAACGTTGAAGGACAAACAGGTTTACACCCTTGACCTTGGTGCCCTCGTTGCCGGAAGTCGCTATCGCGGTGACTTTGAAGAAAGACTCAAGAAAGTTCTCAAAGAGATTCGCACTCGAGGCGACATCATCCTGTTCATCGATGAAATCCATACCCTTGTCGGTGCCGGTGCAGCGGAGGGTGCGATTGATGCTGCCAGCATTCTCAAGCCGATGCTCGCGCGCGGTGAACTCCAAACAATTGGTGCGACAACCCTTGACGAGTACCGCAAGCACATTGAAAAAGATGCCGCACTCGAGCGTCGATTCGCACCCGTGCTTGTTGAGGCACCCGATGTAGCCCACACCATTGAAATTTTGCGTGGACTTCGCGACCGCTACGAATCCCATCACCGAGTCTCAATCACCGATGGCGCGCTGGAAGCTGCTGCACGTCTATCTGACCGCTACATCTCTGACCGCCAATTACCTGATAAAGCGATTGACCTCATCGATGAAGCGGGCTCACGTCTGCGGATCCGTCGAATGACAACTCCGCCAGACCTACGCGAATTTGATGTCAAAATTGCCGATGTTCGCAAGGCTAAAGAATCTTCCATTGACGAGCAGGATTTCGAGAAAGCCGCTTCGTTGCGTGATGACGAGAAAAACCTTCTGGCCGAGCGTGCTGAACGCGAGCGCGAGTGGAAAGCTGGAGATCTTGACGTTGTTGCTGAGGTCGACGAGAAACTGATTGGTGAGGTGCTCGCACTGATGACCGGTATTCCGGTCTCTGATCTTTCCGAGGACGATATTGCTCGACTTCTCCGGATGGAAGAGGAACTTCACCGCCGAGTGATTGGTCAAGAACAGGCGATTAAGGCACTCTCCAAGTCGATTCGCCGAACCCGAGCGGGTCTTAAAGACCCCAAGCGTCCGAGCGGCTCATTTATCTTCGCTGGGCCTTCCGGTGTGGGTAAAACTGAGTTGTCCAAGGCTCTGGCAGAGTTCCTTTTCGGCACCGAAGATGCCCTGATCGCTCTGGACATGTCCGAATACAGTGAGCGTCACACAGCTTCGCGGCTCTTTGGCTCACCTCCGGGATACGTTGGTTACGAAGACGGTGGTCAGTTGACGGAGAAGGTGCGACGCAAACCATTTAGTGTCGTTCTCTTTGACGAGGTTGAAAAGGCCCATCCGGATATTTTCAACTCTCTACTTCAGGTTTTGGAAGAAGGGCGCCTCACCGACTCACAGGGTCGCGTTGTGGACTTCAAGAACACGGTAATCATTATGACAACCAACCTTGGTAGTCGCGATGTGTCGAAGGGGCAAAACCTAGGTTTTGCACCCGATGACAATGAGTTCAGTGCCTACGAGCAGATGAAAGCCAAGGTTCAACAGGAATTGAAGCAGCATTTCCGTCCTGAGTTCCTCAACCGAATCGATGACGTGGTTGTATTCCATCAGTTGAGCAAGAATGAGATAGTCGAGATTGTCGACCTCATGATCGCTGGCCTGGAAAAGCGACTGCTCGATAAAGACATGGATATTGAGCTCACGACCGCTGCGAAGGAGCTCTTGGCAGAACGTGGTTATGACTCAGCACTGGGCGCGCGGCCGCTGCGTCGCGTAATTCAGCGCGACCTTGAAGATCCATTGAGTGAAAAGATGCTCTTTGGAGATCTTCTTCCCGGCAACATCGTGGTAGTTGATGTCGAGGGTGAGGGTGATGCCCGCGAATTCACCTTTGTTTCAACCCCGCGTTCAGTTCTGCCAGATTCACCTCCGGTTGAAGCTGCGGGATAAAGAGGATATCCTCCGTTATGAAGTGCGGGGGCTATGAATGAATGCCGGACCGCTGATTCCAGGTTACAACGAGTTTGACCGGCCTAAGCGCGGTTTTCCGCGCTGGGCCGGTTTTCTCATTGCTGGTGTAGTCGGCGTTGGGGTATTCCTACTAATTTGGGGTTATGCAGCAGGAAGCGGACCATTTTCTTCGCTGGGTCTCGTCACCGAAGAGCTACAGCCATCAGGTTATCGACCAACTGTTGATTCTGATGTCATCCAAGTTAACGCGGCACCACCCCAATCGGGAATTTGTCCGGACCAAAACCTTGATGTCACGGTCTCTGAGTCAGCGAGTGAAATTGGGTTAGCCGTAACGCTGAGCGGGCCAAGAAGTAGCAGTTGTCAGGGCAATGCTCAGCTTGAGTCAGTCTGGATTGACGTGCTGTTGGAGGAGCCCCTTGGTATTCGCGACATAGTCCGATCAAGTGACGGTCTGTTAATTTTACGAACTCGGTAGTGCGTAGCACCCCTTAATTTTCTCAATCATCCCTTCGTTCAGTAGTTGAGTAAGCGCGGCCTCACACCGTTGTTGATCGGGTGCATGCTGCAAGACGTGTTCCAGGCTTGTTGAATCTTGGTGTTCGCGCAGGATCTTCAGGATTCGGCCGCGCTCCTGGCGCACGCTTCCTTCGTATCGAGCTTGAACTTTTTTGGCAATATCGGAATGTGGTTTTCCTTGGGAAAACCAACTGCAATCATTGACTATTGGACATTGTGTGCACAAGGGCTCACGAGCGGTGCAGATAAGTGCGCCCAACTCCATCGAAGCCGCCGACCAAGTCGCAGCATGTTGGTGACTGCTCGGAAGGAGTTTTTCAGCGAGGGCACGTTCTATCGCAGAAATAGTTGGTGCTTGGTGGGATTGACCGAGCCAAGCCCGTGCCAGCAGCCGCCGGACATTTACGTCAAGGACCAGTGAGCGTTGGCCAAATGCAAACGCGAGAATCGCATTCGCGGTGTACTCACCGACACCGGGCAGAGAAATAAGTTCCGCAAATGTTTGCGGAACCTCGCCATTGAATTGTTGGGTGAGGATCACCGAGGTTTCATGAAGACGCTTAGCCCGACGGGGGTACCCTAAATTTTCCCAGAGCCGGATTGCCTCGGCAACCGGACTCTCGGCAAGGTCTTTGGGTGTTGGCCAGCGGTTGAGCCACTGCTCCCATCTGGGTTCAACACGTTTCACGGGAGTTTGTTGCAGCATGAATTCGCTGACCATCACGCCCCATGGGGTCGTACTTCTCCACGGAAGAACTCTGGCCTCGGTGGTGAACCAGTCGGAAATGGTCTGCGGATCGGGCGAAGGGGTGCTCACCCGGGGATCGTTTCATGCGGCACTCTGGCCGCATTACTGTGGACTAGTGAGTATCCAGCCGATTGGCCCGGAGTCGCCAAGTATTTATTGGGTCCGTCGGGCGGCACTTCTCGTGATAGTGCTGCTCATTCTTTTCGGAATCGTGTGGGTTATCCGGGCGGTCTTTGGCTCAACGAGTGTTGAAACCCCGGTGGCTGAACCTGCGGTTGCCGTCACCGAATCCGTCACCCCCGAGTCGGAGTTGACTCCGCTAACTCCTGTCACTACTGACCCTATCGACTGCGTTGACCTGGCAATCCTGGTAGAAGCAACAACGGATTCATCCACGTACAAAGTGGGTAAAGAACCGGTCCTTTCTTTGACGATCGAAAATGTTGGCAGTGTCGCATGTCTGCGTGATGTTGGACCAAAGGCAAATGAACTTGAGGTGAAGTCGGGCGGTTACCACGTTTGGTCAAGTGATGACTGTTCCTCAAATAACAAAACAAAAATTGTCACCCTTGAACCGGGTGACAAGGTGGCATCAACCATTACGTGGAGTGGGCTACTCAGTGAACCCGGGTGCCCTGACTTAAGTGAGGCGGCCAAAGTCGGCCGCTATGAAGTTATCGGGCGCAATCTTGATATAACCAGTGATGCAACACCATTTGCCTTGACCAATAAGAATTAGAAATCCGGTACGCCTGCTGGCTGCGAATTGGC
>CAMAVT010000135.1 GCA_945861775.1 Bifidobacterium breve | reverse complement strand
CAGCCTCTAGCACCCACGGCGCACGGATGAAAATACCCTCAAATTCGCGGTCTGGTTCGCGGATACCCTCGATCACGATCCTGGTTTCAAAGGACTCAGTCTGCGAGCCAAATGCATTTCGCTCAACGGAGATGTCAAGGCCACCAATTGACTCCTGGCCTTCAATCGCCCCGACAATCCGGTCAGCCAGCATGATCATTCCGGCACATGACCCGAACATCGGCAATCCACTTGCGCGCGCTTCCCGGAGGGGTTCCATCAAGCCAAAGATTCGCGCCAACTTGTCCATGGTGCTGGACTCGCCACCAGGAACAATAAGGGCATCGACAGCGCCGAGTTGTTCACGTGTTTTTACTTGCGTGGCGTGCGCTCCCGATAACTCAAGTGCATGTAGATGCTCGCGAACGCCACCTTGAATGGCCAGCACCCCAATAGTGGGAACTGCGTGCATTAAGACTTACCAGCCACGATCTTCCAGACGGTGGTGAACCGGAATGTCTGCAACGTTGATACCGACCATTGCCTCACCCAAACCGCGACTTACCTTTGCCACTACATCGGGATTGTCGTAATGCATTGTTGCCTGCACTACCGCATTCGCACGCTGAGCTGGGTTACCTGACTTGAAAATTCCACTACCAACAAAAACTCCGTCGGCTCCCAGTTGCATCATGAGTGCGGCGTCTGCTGGTGTTGCAATGCCACCTGCGGTGAAAAGAACCGTTGGTAATGATCCAGTACGGGCAACTTCTGCCACAAGATCGTATGGGGCCTGCAATTCCTTGGCTGCAACAAAAAGTTCGTCGGGGGCCATTGAAGACAGACGCAAAACTTCGGATCGAATCTTGCGCATGTGAGTTACAGCGTTTGAGACATCACCGGTGCCCGCCTCGCCTTTCGAGCGAATCATTGCGGCGCCTTCAGTAAGGCGACGTAATGCCTCACCCAAGTTGGTTGCCCCACAAACGAAAGGAACGGTGAACTTCCACTTGTCAATATGGTTTGCGTAATCAGCAGGTGATAACACTTCGGACTCGTCTATGTAGTCAACACCGAGTGATTCCAAGATCTGAGCTTCCGCGAAGTGACCTATTCGCACCTTGGCCATAACGGGAATACTTACTGCTGCTCGAATGGCATCGATCATGTCGGGATCTGACATGCGGCTCACGCCGCCCTCAGCACGAATGTCCGCCGGAACACGCTCGAGCGCCATAACGGCGACGGCGCCCGCGTCCTCAGCAATTTTGGCCTGCTCGACGTTGACCACATCCATGATCACACCGCCTTTGAGCATTTCGGCCATTCCACGCTTAACGCGGCTGGTACCGGTGCTGATTTCGCTTGACATAATTGCCATCCTTAAAAATTGACCACCATTGGGCGATTCACTTCGTGAGGTATCCCATGATAGGGGAGCGCACTTTCCTCGGCATTTCCGGCCGTTCAGACCAACTTTGTGACATCGGTCATCTTAATTACGGTCCGAAATGTCCACATGGTCATAAATCTCGCGTGTTTGAGGTAGAGGCGTGTGTCCAGCCAAGTGAAACCAGCGAGCCGAACGTTGCTGGCGCAATTGAACACAAGCTCGAACCGCATCGTTAAGAAAGCGTCGAGAAAGTTCAACCCTTCGAGAGGCTGCCGCGCACTCTTCAAGGATTTCACGACCACCGACCTCACTCTGAATGAGTTCAACCTCCTCGAGATCAAGCACGGCATTGATTGCCGAAGTGAGTTCGGACTCGGCTCGATCACGTTGGGTTGAAGACAGATCAGTTGATAGCCGGGCAGCGTGAGCGGCCTCAGAAATCAAGACGGATGATGCCGGATCTAAAAAGCCACTTGAGGCCAACTCCAATGTGACTCCGGAGCGTCGCAACAGGTGGGAGTCCAAAGAGATCAGTGCGACGTCAATTCGACGATGCAAACGATCAATTCGCCCAGCCGTCATCCCCAGGTAGAGAATGAAAAAAGCCACAAACAAAATGAACATCGCGGTGAAGGCCATCCACAATGTCATATTTGCTCCTCGCTTAAGCCAGGGGATCTGCCAGCGAACCTACCAACGACCTGTCCCCGTAAATCTTCCTTTACTTTTTCACCTGCAGTGTGTACAGCTTCATAAACTGCAATTACATCTTGCACTACGTGATCCCAATCAAAATCCATTACTCGAATATTTCCCGCCGCCACAAGCGCCTGTCGCTGATCCGCATCGGTTAACAACTCAATGATTGATCTACCCAACGCTTCAGAGTCCCCTACGGGAAACAATTTACCGGACTTACCCGATTGCAACACTTGATCAAATGCCGGCAGATCCGAAGCTACGACAGCGGTTCCTGCAGCCATTGCCTCAGCCAAAACAATGCCAAAAGACTCACCACCAATGTGCGGGGCGACATAGAGATCCACTTGGCGAAGTGTTCGTCGCTTCTCTTCATCGGAGATGGCTCCGACGAAATTCACCCGGCTCCCCCAACTTGGATCGACGAGATCTTGATATTCGGCCTGATCACCGGGGCCTGCGACGATCACTTCACAACGATCAAGTGCCGAAAATACCTGGGGAAGAGCGCGTAGGAGAACTTCAAGACCTTTGCGCGGTTCATCGATTCGCCCCAGGAATAGGATTTTTTGGGTGCCTTCAAGTGAGACACTTTCTTGATCCCGAAAGTCAGCCACACGAACTCCATTAGGAATTAAAACGGCATCACCGCCAATATGACGAACGAGGGTTTCTCGCGCTGCTTCACTCACCGCAATTCGCCCGCGGATTTTCTCCATTGCAGTTTGGGCGACGTAATATCCCGCGGAGAGCATGCGCGATCGTTCATGAGATGAGTGCCAAGTTGCTACCAACGGTCCTCTGGCTGCCCAACATGTGAGGAGTGAAGAACTTGGCGCAACCGGCTCGTGAATATGCACGATGTCGAAGTTACCTTCACGGATCCATTGGCGTACCCGCCTGGTAGCCCGAACACCAAAACTCAATCTAGCGACGGCACCGTTATATGAGACAGCAATCGGGCGTCCACCATCGAATACGTAGTCGGGCAAAGTATCGGGGTCTTCAACAGGTGCGAGGACACTTACTTCATAACCCTTGCTCTGAAGCGTCAGTGCCAGATCGGCTACATGGCTTCGGACTCCCCCCGGGACATCCCATGAATATGGACACACGATCCCAATACGTTTAATGCTCACCTAGGATCCCGATCCGCGAGCCAGACTTTCTGCAACATGTGCCAGTCCTCGGGGTGCTCGGCAATTCCGATCTCAAAAGCTCGAGCTATCTGTTGGGTCATGTGGGCGACCCGCTCGTGCTTAGGCAGCGATTCCGGTATTTCAACTCGATCGTGAACTACACCGACCGAAATGGGGCCCTCAAAATGCATTGTGACGGGGTACAGCGGTGCTCCGGTCAGGATGGCCAACGTTGCCGGCCCAGCCGGGAAACCTGCCTTCTCGCCAAAGAAGTCCACAGCGATTCCTCGACCCGATATGTCACGGTCACCTAACAGGGCAACAAGCCCGCCTGATTTCAACCTATCTACAAGGTTGCGCATGACATCAGAATCACCCAATGGCAAGGCCTCCATGCCGAGTATTTCTCGATATTGCAGAAACTGATCGAATAGTTTCTCAGGTTTAAGGCGTTCTACAACGGTAGTGACGCGCCCGTATCTTTGCGCCCCCCAGGCTCCGGCCAGATCCCAGTTGGCCATGTGTCCGGGGATCATCAGGACACCTTTTCCTGCTTCCATCCCCTGATCAAGGAGTTCGACCCCGCGCAATTGGAACTGGGTTGAAAAGTACTCCGGCGACATTGTGGGTAGTCGAAATGCTTCACACCAATAGCGCATGTAACTTCGCATTCCCGCACGGGTGAGTTCTTTCAATTCACGTGGATCAAGATCGGGACAAACGCGGGCTAGGTTCAGTGACAGTTGATCAACACCCCCGGCATCCTGCCTCCACAAGATGTCAGCCCCTGTTCGAAACATTTGCTGCGCCGCCCGCTCAGGTAGCCGCTTTGTCGCCGCCCAACCAGCGCTGTAAGCCCAATTTGTGACTGAATCAGTGACATCTTTTCTGCTGGTCATTAGGAACCGCTACGGATTTTCAGCGCGCAGCTTGAGTTGCTTTCGCACGTGCATAACTCGCTGAATCACGGTGAGTATCCCCAGGGCCGCCAGAGCCCAGACAACAATCCCCAAAACCCAGGGCACTCCAACACCAGCGAGGAACAGCGCTGCCAGGATCGCCATGACGCGCTCAGCTCTTTCGACAAGTCCCACGTTTGCATCAGCGCCTACCGCTTCCGCCCGAGCCTTTGTGTAACTGGTCACTTGGCCTGCGACAAGTGCAATCAACGCTCCTGCGGTGAGCCACATTTGACCGCTACTCGCAGCCCAAAATGCGACGGATCCAAAGATGGCACCGTCAGCCACTCGGTCCAATGACGCATCGAGGAAATTCCCCCATGGACCGCTCGTGCCCTTCATCCGGGCCATGGTTCCGTCGAGTAGGTCAGCTATCGCAAAGATCATAATTCCCAAAACTCCGACCACGAAACTTCCACGGGCGATAAACAACACCGCGCATAAAACCGCTCCGAGGGTTCCCACGAGCGTCACTGCATCTGGTGAGATGTGCAGGCGCAAAAGCAATCTGGCGGGCGGATCCAATAATCCACTGACCGCTCGGCGTGCTTTGGGATTGTTCAACATTGGCTTGATGCTACCGTCCGACCGTGCCAATCAATGCATCAATCGCGGTGCTAGCGACCGATTTCGCCCTAGCCGAAGCAATTGCCCAGCAGATCAGTGATTACCGCCAATTCACAGCTATCAGGGCCATAGATCAGGTCAGCAACTTTGGAGCCGATTCGACAATCACTTTTGGGACAAGCGTCACCCTCACCGCGATTGCAGTGGAACCCTATGTTTTTGACCCACCCCAGTTGGGCTCCTACCTTTCGTGGGGCGCCGATTTCGCGTTACTGGTTGTTGACAGCTCACAAGGCCTTGACGGGGAGTCAATTCAGCGTGCCCAAGAACTCTCCCAACTCCACCCACTCATGGTTGCGGTGACGGGGCTTAATTCCCCACGAGCAAACTTTGATGAAACTTTGGCGGTTATTTCACGGGTAATGGATCAGCGCCACCACGCCGTTGCCATCACGTTGCCCGTCCTCGCAGAATCTGAATTATCGGATGAGTCTGTAGTCGGCGGGATCCTTGACCTAGTGGAATTGGAGATCAGGATTCCAGGGCCAGAGGGTGGATCAATTTCACACGAACTTGAACAAGGACACTATGACTTGATCGAATCTCACTTAGAGGCCCTAGCCAATGCTGTAGTTGTGACCAGCACCGATGAAAGTTTGATTCATTCGATTCTTGAGCACGGCTTTGAATCCTCTGATCAATTGCGCGAACAACTTCTCAATGCAACGGCCCGCCGCGAGATAATTCCCGTGTTTGCAATCGCTGACTCAATAGGACTTAGTGAGCTCGCACATTTCGCCTGTCAAATGAACCGCGAACCTTGGACGCCAGTACATGCGCACAATGACGAACTTCTCGCCTCTGCCTTGGGAGACGGTCGCATACGCATTTGGCAAGGTGAACTTTCAAACGGCACTTATTTTGCTAACAACACGGAAATTGAGATTACCCAGATTTACTCGCTAAAAGGTGCCAAGCAAACAAAGTCACGTGCTGGAGAAATAGTGAAGGTCCAGACCAAACAAGAAATTCCAGCGGGCAGCACAATTAGTTCCGAGAAATCCAACCCTCTAGTAATAAATCACGTGTTTGAGTAAGTAGCTGGGGAAGCACTTTTGTCTCACCGATCACCGGCATAAAGTTTGCATCCCCTCCCCAACGTGGAACAACATGTTGATGAAGGTGCCCGGCAATCCCCGCGCCTGAGATTGAACCTTGATTCATCCCTAGATTAAAACCTTGTGCACCAGAAATAGCACGCAGAGTCTCCATCGCTTCCTGGGTGAGCACTGCTATTTCACCGCGCTCGAGATCGGTCAACTCCGTGTAATCGGCTACATGCCGATACGGGCAAATCAACAGGTGACCTGCGTTGTACGGGTACAGATTAAGAACCACATAGGCCACTTCGCCTCGGTGCGCAATCAGATCCAATTCACCAGTTCCGTCAAGTTCTGGCGCAACGCAAAACGGGCAGGCATCAGGGTTATTACCCCCACGCAAATACTCCAACCGGTGTGGCGTGTAAATCCGATCCCAGGACTGTGTCACTTCAGACCTGCACGCGATTAGCGATCGCCGAAGCAATCTCGTCAATGGCGTCAGCGATAGCAACGCCATTCTTTTGAGTTCCATCACGGTACCGGAATGACACCGCACCAGCGGCAACATCCTCATCGCCGGCGATCAACATGAAAGGCACCTTCTGTTTTTGAGCATTGCGAATCTTTTTCTGCATGC
>CAMAVT010000134.1 GCA_945861775.1 Bifidobacterium breve | reverse complement strand
TGATCGGCAGGCTGCCATTTACGTGTTGCTGGCGCAATCCGGAGGTATCGGGGGAGTACTCCTTGCACTTCGCCTGTTTCTGGGCAGCGCGATCCGTTCAATCGTCTATCTATTGGGTAAAGATGTTAGTGATGCCAGAGCCGAATTTGGGGCGATTTTTTCGGTACTCGCGCACCCATCACGGTTACGGCGATCCCGTGCTTTGGTCGCGGCAACATCGATTGAACCTGCATCGGTAGTTCGACACCTACGACCCAGTACCTGGGAACAAATCCGTTCACTCGGGGAGGCGGCAGCGGGACTTGCAACAACCAGCGGATCAACAACGAACACGTTGAGTGCACTTGACTCCGGTCCCGTTGATGAAGACGCGTCATACCTCGAGGAGTCGTCATCAGGTTTGCTAAAGCGGGTGCTGCGCAAGCCCAGTGTTGTAATAATCGGGTTGTTGACACTTGTTGCCGTTGTCACATCGCGATCCCTGTGGCTCGGGGACGGGGTAATTCAAGGCGGTGCTCTACTGCCCAGCCCGTGGGGCGCATCAGATCTATGGAGTTTCTATCTCCAAGGCTGGCACAACGTTGGGCCCGGCTCGGTAAGTGATTCACCTCCATATCTGGCCGTGATCGCCCTCCTGTCGACACTGATGTTGGGCAAGGCAACAGCGGCGGTTAGTTTCATGCTGCTCTTCGCTATCCCCCTTGCCGGTTGGGCCGCATACTTTGCCTCCCGGAGCCTCATCCCAAGCAAAGCAATTCGTTTCTGGGGCGCGGCAACCTACGCGCTCTTACCTGCCATGACGGGCGCACTCGCGCAGGGTCGACTGGGGACCAGTTTCGCAGCGTTTCTCTTGCCATTCGCTCTGCGATCAGGTGTTCGCCTGTTTACCCCGGGATCAACTAAACGACGGGCAGCCGGAACGGCCCTGCTCCTTGCATTACTTCTGGCATTCGCCCCTTCGCTGTGGCTGATCCTGTTGGTGTGTGCAATCTTGGCGATTGTCTTTGTCCGTCGCACCAAGGAGACTGTTATCAAAGCGGCAATTGCGTTTGGTGCTTCATTTGCTGCTCTCGTTCCGTGGAGTTTCTCATTGGTGCTTAATCCAGTGAAGTTCTTTTTTGAACCGGGCATGAACTCCGCGGAGCTGACCGACCCAAATATTTCAATGCTAGACATTTTCCTTCTGCATCCGGGCGGACCAGGAAGCTCACCAATCGTTATTACGATCGGAGTAGTTCTCGCATCCGTGCTTGCCCTGCTGCGAACGGACCGCCGCTCTGTCGCCATCCTGATCATGATTGCCGCGTGGGTAGCAATACTTTTTGCCCTCATTCAAGTTGTATTCCTTTTTACGCCCGCCGGCTCCACCACCCAAATGCGCACCTGGCCGGGGCCGGCCACTTTATTTATTGGCTTGATGCTTATAACTGCCGCAGCGCTGGGTGCACAGGGATTACGCACACGGTTTACCGGGCAAAGCTTCAGCATTGGCCAACCGGTTGCAGCGATAGCAGTCTTGGCCGCGCTGGCCGTGCCACTGCTCTCCTTGATCTGGCTTGTCCCAGCGAATACGAGTGCACTTGCGAGAACCTCACCTTCTTCGGTGCCAGCATTCGTTGCTGCCGACGCACTTGGGCCGCAAGCCCCACGAACACTCATGCTCACCCAATTGCCAGCGGGAAGTATTGAGTACACCTTGATCAACGGTGACGGATTGCGTTTGGGTGACGCTGACACGCCGCCTGCGGCTGATGTGTGGCGTGCAATTGACCCGTTTGTTGCCGCAATGGCTTCCGGTCGCGGCGGGGAAGAAATCGCTGCACTAGGCGGTTACGGGGTGCGATACGTCCTGTTGGCCCCTGGGTCATCGAAAGAAATTATCCCTATTTTGGATTCTGAACCTGGTTTGCGCCGGCTTGCCAGCTCTGATGGTGCAGTGCTTTGGCGGGTTTCCGGTGTCACCTCGCGGGCGAGTATCAGTGACGGAGCCACCACGTCACCGATTGGAATTGCGTCACCGGCAAACCTGAGCACAGATCCTTATATTGACCAGACTCTGCCCGAAGGATCCGGCACGCGTGTGCTGTATGTCGGGGCGAGTGCGGATTCGCGTTGGAACGCGGGGGATTTGGAATCCGTTACAACGCAGGGTCTGTTGGACTGGTCCGCGACATTTGAGATCCCGACCGGAAGCCCCAATGTTGTGGTCTCATTCGACGACTCATTACGCAAGTTGTGGCTACTCGCACAATTTTTCATCGTGCTCTCACTCATCGTGATCGCACTACCTACTCGCTCACGAATTGAAGTAGATCCGGATCTTGATATTTCACCCGATATTGCACACATGAGTGAAGGCGGTGATGCTCGTGGCTAACGTTGATTCGTCAATAATTCACTCGCGCTTCTTCGCACCCGTTGCGGTCGTGACCGCTGCCGCACTTGTGATCGGAATTTCTGCACTCATTCAAGTTGAACTGCCAAAAGCCTCAGAAGACGCCGTCACCATTGAACCAATTGGTTCGTCGGTGCTGCTGTGTCCTGAGCCGGGTACCGGCGGGGACCTCGGGGTGCGAGTCACCGCAGCGGTCGTCCCCGGCCAACCTGGGCAAGATATCGGCACTGGATCAGCGGGAATCGAGACTTTGCCGGGGAAAGAATCGGCGAGTTCACGCATCGCCGCGCCGGGGGAACAGGGTCAAATTGAGGCATTCGGTGATCGCTTGCCGGCAATTCGCGCCTACGGTGAAGGGTCCCTTGCCCCGGGACTCGTCGCTGATCAGTGGGGCCGGGACCCCAGTGGACAAGGTCGCGGCATGGCGAGCACCGCTTGCGCTCCCGCGGCGTCTGAGTTCTGGTTTGTCGGTGGCGGTTCAATTGCCGGTCGCAAAACCAGCGTGATTTTGGTGAACCCGGATGACACCGCAGCACTTGTCGACGTAATCATCCACGGACCCGATGGAATTATCGATGCTCCGGCCGGTCGGGGGCTCGTAGTTCCACCCCTTGATCGAATAGGTGTGCAACTTGATGTACTCGCACCCGGTGTTGCCGCAACGGCTTTTCATGTTCTTGCGCGCACCGGTCGAATCGGTGCATCAGTTGACGACGAACAACGGTCGGGTTTGCAGTCAGTTGGAACAGACTGGATTCCGCAATCAGCATTACCTGCAACCAAGGTCTATGTCCCTGGTGTGATCAATGGTCTTGGTCCGCGCGTTCTCTCCATCGTTTCCACAAGCGAGAATGATGCGAATGTCACCGTGCGTGTTATTTCTCCCGATGGCACATTTGAACCAGCCGAACGCAACACATTTACCGTTACGGCCGGCGCCGTACTTACAAGCGACATGACAACCGCTTTGCCGCAAACCCCTGATGGTTCCTTGCCGGCAACCCTGGAATTAACTTCGGATCAACCAATTGTTGTCGGGATGCGCCAGTTCTTTGGCGGGAATCGTGTGCAAGATGAAACGGCGTTCAGCGCCGGGGCTCAACCCATTAATGGGCCATCGGCAGTTTCCGGGCTTCCCGTGCGTGAGGCAACCGACGTTCGATTGGCTATCAGTGCTCCCGAGGGCGACGTTGAAGTAGATATCGTTTTCCTCCCATTTCTCGGTGGGAAAACTGTTGGGGAGCTAACAGCACCGCGACGGATAACGGTTGCAGCGGGAAAACTTCGAAACATTAAATTGGATCCACCAACCGGTATCGATTGGTACACCGCGATTGTCACTCCCGTTGAAGGCTCAGGCCCTGTTTTACTCGCGCACCGGATCCGAGAGAAGTCGCGTTATGGTGATTTGATCACAGGTTATCCATGGAGTCCATTGCGCATTGAGGTTGCAGTTCCCAGTGCCGCGCAGAATGAAGCGCTCGCTGTCCGGCGCGCCGCCGCGAGTTAGCGCTCATCTGCTACTAACGTCCATGGAGTGAGTAAACGACGGTGCTCGAAGCCATCATGTAATGGCTCTGCGGTATCCACGTTGACATATGTTTATGCGGATTCGACCGCTGTCCTTGGTCCATTGGCAACGTACGCCGAACCACATTGCTATGACATGTGCCTAATGCACAGTGAAAGACTCACGGCTCCTCGAGGTTGGGAAATAGTTCGAATTACACCCGATGCTGATGCCCTCAAGCCGTCATCTGATGACCTAGAAGCTTTGGCCGATGCAGTTCGGGAGGCGGCTAAACCCCGATATCTTGAGCGTGAAGCCGCGGCTACTTCCGCCGGGAGCACGGTTGAGATTGCCCGGCGGGGTCATTTGCGTGTTCTTGTCACGCCCGAGCAGTAGTTTCCAACTGCTCCAGATGAAACGATAGGTTTCCCCAGTGAGTGAACTTCGTGAGCGTGATCTCAGCGCGATTATTAAGGCCTATGACATTCGAGGCACCTACCCAGATCAATTGGACGAGGATCTTGCTCACGCCGTCGGGACCGCATTTGTTGAGGTACTGCGTATCAGAGCATCAGAGGGAGGCGCCGGAGCTGTTGTTGTTGGACACGACATGCGTCCCTCCGGACCGTCGTTGGTGGCCTCATTCGCGCAAGGAGTTCGCGAAGCCGGCTGCGATGTTATTGAAATTGGTTTAGCGAGTACCGATGGTCTGTATTTCGCATCGGGCAGTTTGAATCTTCCGGGCGCGATGTTCACGGCAAGTCACAATCCGGCGGAGTACAACGGCATTAAGTTGTGCCGCGCAGGTGCGGCGCCCGTTGGTCAAGATTCTGGTCTGCGTGAAATCTCAGAATTGATCTCTAGTGGCGGGGTCGATCCCAAGCGTGCTGCCGATTCGCCCATCCATCCGTTCGGTGAAACTTCCGAGCGCGATGTACTCCCTGAATATGCGCGATACCTGCGAGGGCTTGTCCCCGTTGAAAATGGCCGAGCGCTCAAGATCGTGGTTGACGCAGGTAATGGCATGGGTGGTTTCACGGTTCCTGCGGTTTTGGGTACAGGGGCTGGGTTGCCGGAACTGCCACTCACAATCATCCCGATGTATTTCGAACTCGACGGAAGTTTCCCCAACCACGAGGCCAACCCCATTGAACCGGCAAATCTGGTTGACCTGCAAAATGCTGTTATCGAACACAAAGCAGATCTGGGCCTTGCATTTGATGGCGACGCGGATCGTTGTTTCGTCATAGATGAAAACGGAGATGCGATCACTCCATCAGCGATCACGGCTTTAATAGCCACCCGTGAATTAGCCCGTCATCCAGGTAGCAATGTGATTCACAACCTGATTACCTCTCGAACTGTTCCCGAAGTGATCAAAGAAAATGGTGGCACCGCTATTCGAACTCGCGTTGGTCACTCATTCATCAAAGCAACCATGGCCGAGACAAATGCCGTATTCGGGGGTGAGCACTCAGGTCACTTCTACTTCCGAGACTTTTGGCGGGCGGACTCAGGCATGCTTGCTGCCCTGCATTGCATCGCGGCGTTGGGTGAGACAGCGCCGGGAACAGAATTCTCACAATTGATGACCCCATTTAATCGTTATGAGGCAAGTGGCGAGATTAATACTCGCGTTGACAATCAAGCCAGTGTTATCTCAGCAATCAAGTCAAAGTATTCGCAACATGACCTCGACGAACTCGATGGTCTAACGGTGTCTTCGGACACGTGGTGGTTCAATGTACGAGCGAGCAATACTGAGCCGCTGCTGCGTCTTAATGTTGAAGCGCGTGACCTTTCCCAGATGCAGCAACTACGAGATGAGGTCCTGGAACTGATGAATGCACCAACTGAACTGGTTTCCTCGTCTTCGGGAGGAATTCCGTGGGGAATTGCGCCCGAATTGTGGGCTGTCCTTGCCTGCCCATGTCGGGCTCACGGTGCACTTACTCCCGGTACAGATTCGCAGATCCCCGAACTCGTGTGCAACGTATGCGGCGCCCACTTCCCGGTGCGCGATGGAATCCCGGTCATGCTCCTGCCATGAACGAGCGAAATATATGTGCAATATGCAGGTAATTTCATGCAGGTAATTACAGGCGCACTCAAAAATTACGAGTGGGGCATCCCCGGGGGGTTAACACCTTGGCTGAATCCCCTTACCGGGAAGCAGGCCCTCGAGCCCCAAGCAGAGCTTTGGTTTGGAGTGCACCCCAGCGGGGCATCGAAAATTGTTGATTCAGAACTGAACTTGGGACAGGTCCTGAGTCGAGATGAAGTTCCGGTCCTGGTAAAAATCTTGGCGGCGGCCAAACCGCTGTCGGTTCAGGTGCACCCGCACCGCAAGCTTGCAGAAGAGGGCTTCGCCGAACTCAACAACGCACAGCGTTTTGCCGGCGCATTTGCTGACCCGTATGAAAAAACAGAACTGTTCTACGCATTGACGCCATTTACGGCCTTCTGCGGTTGGCGCCCACTCGAACAGGTCCTACAGGTCTTTGCGGCACTTTCCCTTGAAATTCCGCAGGGTTACTCTCCAAATGCCACCAATGCGCGCCGCGAATTATTCGAATACGTTGTGGGCAACACATTTGCACGCGAAACGCTTGATGCAATTCCT
>CAMAVT010000133.1 GCA_945861775.1 Bifidobacterium breve | reverse complement strand
CTGATTGAGAAGCCTGACATTGCCGATGCACCGAGTGACCTAGCAATTATTGGTCGTTACATTCTTGATCCTGCAGTATTCGCGGTCCTTTCAGAAACCGCCCCGGGTCGTGGGGGTGAAATTCAGTTAACCGACGCACTTCGAGTTTTAGCAACGATGTCACCAGAGCAGGGCGGTGGAGTTCGTGGAGTTATTTTTGATGGCAGGCGGTATGACACCGGAGACAAACTGAGTTACTTGCAGGCGGTAATTACTTTGGCAAGTCAGCGTCCAGACATTGGTCCCCAGCTGACCGCGTGGCTACAAGAGTTCACTTCAACAGGATCAACCGGTAATCAGTAACGATCATGACGGTTTCTGGTTTTTGGCCGGTCACATTAACTCAAGGGCAACTGACACTTCGTCCTCTTCGATTTTCCGATCGACGGCAATGGCGTGATGTTCGCAAGAGAAATGTTCAATGGTTAAAACAATGGGATGCGACCATGCCACCTGAAGGCCACAGGGTTGGGCAAAGATCTCCCAACTACAGCGGGATGCTCCGAATGATGAAGAAAGAAGCACGCGAGGGTCGGGCGCTTCCCTTTGCTATTGAATTCGAAGGAAAATTTGTTGGTCAGCTCACCGTTGGTGGGCTTTGGGGCGGCTCATCTCGTGGTGCATTTTTTGGCTACTGGATAGATGAGAGTGTTGCCGGGCGTGGACTCATGACGACCTGCGTTGAGATGGCAGCCGATTACTGTTTTAACACAATGCTGTTGCATCGGATCGAAATAAATGTTCGACCTGAAAATGCAGCCTCTTGTGCGGTTGCCGTGAAAGCAGGGTTCACCCAAGAGTCATACAGACCGAGGTACTTACATATCGACGGTGACTGGCGGGATCATATTGGATTTGTTAAATTTCGCGACACGCCAAATGAAGAAAACGTGGAATACCAAGAGAAGTAGGCACGTACACCTAATCTTAAGGTGTGATGGGTCTGATCTATGTAGTGATCATTGGTCTTTGGGCCGCCGTTTTGATTCCCATCTGGCTCAAGCGCCAAGATCAAGTCAGCGAAGTTCGTTCAACGGCCCGGTTTAGTTCAGCGATGAGGTCACTCGGTGATCATGCTAATTCCGAGTCAGATCGACAGGTTCGCCATGACCGCGAGTTCACATCTCCGCGAGATCGTGCCCGGGCCAAAGCGGCTAAACGCCGCTCGATGGTGCTCGCCGCACTAACCAGCATTACTGCCATTGCATTGATTGGCATGGTTCTTGGATTTATCCCAACTTTCGTCGCTATCACGGCTGGAATCCTGTTAAGTGCATTCCTTGTTATCACCATGTTGACAACTTCCAAGCGTGAACAAGCGTCGGCGCGCAGTGCCAGCAGCACCAGCAGTACGAAGCGTGCCTACCGTGAATTCCACGAAGTTGCGGAAGTCCGCGAGCCGCGCAAGGAACAGCGTCCTCGAACTCGAGCCGAGCTACAAAAGAGTGAGCTTGATGAGTTCGCCACCTGGGATCCATGGGAAGAAGAGGCGTCGGGCTGGGATGCGGTTCCACAAACCCTTCCCAGTTACATCACGTCACCTCGCGCAACCGCGATCCCGCGCAATATTGAGCGTAATGGCGATTGGTCCGGTGAGTCCATGTTGGACCTGGTGAATAAAGTTCAACAGGATCGAGTCACCAACGTCAGCGATGCAACCGCCGAGATCCCGATCATCCGACCAAATTCTTCCTACCAAGCGCGCGCCGCGAACGAATAGTCTCTGCTAGCCTGCCCTCACAAGGGGCTGTGGCGCAGTTGGTAGCGCGTCTCGTTCGCAATGAGAAGGCCAGGGGTTCAATTCCCCTCAGCTCCACTTTGTTTTTATGCGCTGGCTTCATCGCATTCTCGGCTTAGAGCCTGCGGGAAACGGCCCTTTCCTGGCCTTGACACTTGTATATAGACTCCCGTTATGGACAGGTCAGCCAGTGCAGGAATTATTGGGGCAGCTATAGCGATTGGCCGCTCATTCCAACCGAATTTATTAACTCGCGGGTCAACGGATCAGGCGATCATTACCGGTGCTTCATCGGCGATTGCCTACCAGGCATATAGCGCTGGAGACGCCTTGTTGACCTCGGTTGCTTCCCGTTTGGGTGGCACCCATGAACCGACTGCAGGAAGTCGCCTACTTGTTGCCGGTGTTGCCGGAGCCTTGGGTGCCGGGGCGGCTTATGCCCTTCGTTGGCGCGAGCACGAACCATCGGGACGAGCGTTGGGACGGCTAGCTGCACAAACTCTGGCCACAATGTCGGGTGCGAGTGTTCTGGCAAACTCGGCTTCACGTGATCAAAGTGGTGGCCCCGGTTTGCGCCACGTTGGGGTAGCCGTTGTGGCTGGTGCCGCGTCCTGGGCGTCGACCCAACCTTGGAAGGCACTACCGGGCTCGGCGACCTACCCGCAGACTTCGGTGAGCACCGAGTTCAAGGGCAAATACTTCTTTGAGGATCAAGTCCGGGAAGTCACACCTGTCAAAGCCGCTGTCATTGGAACCGGAGTTGCGGCGATTACTCTTGGACTTTCCTATGTTGAGTCATTATTGACAAACACAATGTCCAAAGGTGCAACCTACGTTCTCGGTGGCCAACCACAGGATCATCGTTTATTAGGACGAACAACGAGCCTTGCCATTTTCACCAGCGTCGGTTGGCTTGCTATTGGTCAAGCGGACAGATTCTTGGGCAAAAGCGGTGGAGGAATTGACCATGGTTTAGAGAGCGCACCTGATATCCCCGAAGTTACGGGCTCGGCAGCCTCTGGATTACCGTGGAATAAGCAGACGCGTGAAGGCGCCCGGTGGTTGAGTATGTCGCTGCCACCGGAAACTATTAATAACGTGATGCAAGTCAAGAACGCAAAACAGCCAATTCGAGTTTATGCATCCACTGAAGTTGCAGCAACTGATGAAGACCGTGCTCAGGTTCTTTTGCGTGAGATTGACCGAACGAAAGCCCTTGAACGAAAGGCGTTTGCCATCTTCTCGCCAACCGGCTCTGGTTATGTGAATTACGTGGCGAATGAAACTTTTGAGTATTTGATGCAGGGAGACTGTGCATCTGCCGCAATTCAGTACTCGGTGTTACCTTCCGCTCTTTCGCTCACTCGAGTCGACGAAGGAACCGCGCAAACCCGCATGGTGCTTCAAGGCGTAGTTGAACGACTTCTTGCCATTCCACCGGAGAAGCGGCCCAAGTTCTTCTTGTTCGGTGAGAGTTTGGGCTCGCAGGTCAGTGAAGAAATGTTCCGCCACCTGGGTTCGATGGGACTTCTTGGCACCGAACTCGACGCCGCACTTTGGATCGGTACTCCCGCTGCTACAAAATGGAGGCAGCAGCTTTGGGGGACCAGTTCCGTGGCCGAGGCTCCGTCGGTCAACGAGGCTGGGATATACCTACCTCGCAATTTGAAAGATTGGATTGAATTGGCGGATCAGGAGCGAGATCGCATCAAGTTCCTGTTACTGCAAAATGGCGATGATCCGATCCCTAAGTTCGGATCTCAAGTCATTTGGCGCAAACCGGATTGGTTGGGTCCAGCAGATATTCGGCAGATGGGCAGTCCCGAGGGGACGCAATGGGTGCCCATCACAACGTATCTAATGACTTTCCTAGACATGATGAACGCTCTTATTCCAACTCCAGGAACATTTGCTGAAGGTGGCCACGATTACCGGGCGATACTGCCACGAGCGATCAGAGAAACGTGGCGCCTGGATGCAAGCGATGCCCAAATGGAGCGGATCAATAAAGCCCTGCGCCAGCGCGAACTTGCCTGGGAGTTGTACCGAGATTGGGCGGCTGCAAATGCAAAGCCAGCCCAAGACGTTGACAAAGCTCGGTCGAAAGTGTTGGCCAATGCAACCAAATATGCCGGCTTTGATGTTGACGAAGCTAAGTTGCAAGAAATTGTTGACGCTGGGTTAAACCCACTACTTGATTGAGAACATGCGCATCCGCTTAGCTCCGAAAGTTGCCGTGACGGTAGTGCTTGCCGTTTTCATGCTGGCTCCGACGGTTTCGGCCGCACCACTTTTCGAGGGTTCGGGCAATGCGGTAGTTGATCTAGGTTCGGTCAATAAATCAGTGATTATTGAATTCACATTTATGGGATCGGGTCCAGTGGTTATGACCCCAATTTTCATCAAAGACAAAAGGCCAACGCCATGGTTGGACAGCAGTGCGCCACTCGCTGGAAGTGTTTTCGCAGAGAAGAATTCGTCCCCACTCATCGGTGCAAAAATCACAGCGCCAGATCAATGGACCTTGGAAGTCTTGCCCTTAACAAGCGCCCCGAAGGAAACATCTGGAATTATTCCCACGGTAATCCAACTTCCTAAAGCGACAAAGAGTGATAGCTCGCGGACATTCACCTATGAAGGGAATGCAGATGTTGTGGTCTTTCCCATTTCAGCAAAGGGGATGAGTGGGTTTCCCATCGTGAATTCGAGCGGGAGCATAAAAAAGAAGATCACTTTGCCCCGCGGAACCAAATACATTTCGATCTGGGCGATTGGCCCGTGGAAAATTAAAAAGTAATGGTGAGTGATTCCCGAGAAATTCATGTGGTTCACGCCCACGCGGAGGGCGAGGTCGGCGATGTCGTTGTTGGTGGAGTCAGTGCTCCGCCCGGTGACAGCGTTTGGGATCAGTCGCGATTCATTGAATCTGATGATTCATTGCGGAAGTTCCTGCTGAATGAACCGCGCGGCGGTGTTTTTCGGCACTACAACCTGTTGGTACCACCAAAAAATCCGGCGGCGGATATGGGTTTTATCATTATGGAGCCGGCTGATACTCCACCCATGTCGGGTTCAAATGCCATTTGTGTTGCAACAGTCTTGTTGGAAACCGGGATCATCTCAATGAAAGAGCCGGTGACTTCGTTGGTGCTTGAGGCACCCGGGGGTTTAGTGAAGATAAGTGCGGAATGTTCACAGGGGAAGGTCACCACGGTCACTCTGGAGAACCTGCCAAGTTTCGTTTTTCATGATCAGGCCTATGTTGAGGTCGAGGGTTACGGGAGAGTCGAAGTCACCACTGCCTTTGGTGGTGACAGCTTCGTTATGACCCAGGCGAGTCAGTTGGGATTTGAACTTGTTCCCAGCGAGGCGGCCGAATTGGTTCGATTCGGCATGCTTCTGCGCAATGCAGCAAATGAGCAGTTGGAATTCGTGCATCCACACCTGCCCGAATGGAAGCACCACTCCTTCGCTTATCTCACGGGTGAGTTAGGCCGCACTGATTCGGGAGAACTCACCTCAACAAATGTATGCGTGATTAATCCTGGAAAACTTGACCGCTCACCAACGGGGACGGGTGTAAGCGCTCTCATGGCGGTCATGTATTCGCGGGGAATCATGTCGGTGGGCGACACGTTTATTGGTCGCAGCATTATCGGATCAACATTTCGTGGTCGCATTATTTCCGAGACGGCGGTGGGTGATCGTGTTGCGATCGTTCCAACTATTAGCGGCCAGGGATACATCTACGGAACCAGTCAGTTTTATGTAGATCCCAGCGATCCATGGTCCCTCGGATATCGCGTTGGCGATACGTGGCCGAACGGACAATAGACATTTACTCGTAGAGCCCTTGAACGCCACCCGAGGTGATTGAGAGTTCAACTTTTCAGTACAGTTACTAAGCACCAGTTGGTGCACACCTTCACTTATCTCTGACAAGGAGAAATGCGTGAGCACTGCACCTCCCTCACAATTTGACGCGTCTGCCAACAACCCTGAACTTTTCGCGCCCGACCCCAACCGGTGGCGCGCACTGGTTGTGATCGCGATCGCCCAGTTGATGGTTGTTCTCGATGCTTCAATTGTGAATATCGCTCTGCCCAGCATGCAGGCCGATCTCGGGATCAGTGACGCAGACCGCCAATGGGTGGTCACGGCTTACACGCTGGCATTCGGTGGGCTTCTTCTCCTCGGCGGGCGAATCGCCGACTTCCAGGGACGCAAGCGAATGTTCATTGTTGGGTTAATCGGCTTTGCCGCGGCTTCAGCGCTCGGAGGCGTTTCTGTTAATGCTGAGATGCTTTTTGCCGCGCGTGGATTGCAAGGTGTCTTTGCAGCACTTCTTGCTCCTGCAGCCCTGAGTTTGATTTCAGTCACGTTCACCGATTCAAAGGAACGCGCAAAAGCCTTCGGTGTCTATGGAGCCCTCTCTGGCGCTGGTGCAGCACTTGGATTAGTACTGGGTGGAATTCTCACCGAATATGCATCATGGCACTGGACGCTCTTGGTGAACGTTCCCATTGCACTGGTCGCAGTGTTCCTCGGAATCGCATATGTGAAAGAAAGTCGAGCAGCAGGTGATACAAAATATGACATCCCTGGCGCTATCACCGCGACCCTTGGGCTCGTCTCCCTCGTATACGGAATTACTAAGGCTGAGTCCGAAGGTTGGACGGGCGGAAGCACCCTGTTCTTTATCGGCACATCCATTGTTTTATTGGTGTTGTTCTTCATCATTGAAAATCGCTCGAGTCACCCACTGCTCCCACTCGCAATTATCAAAA
>CAMAVT010000132.1 GCA_945861775.1 Bifidobacterium breve | reverse complement strand
TTCGTTCCGTGAATCGGCAACGTCGATGTGAAGATCTGGATCACTGAGTGAACTGAAGTGAGTGCTGTAGTTGGCCTGCAAAGCATTGAGAATTTCACCTCGATTGAGGTTCACGCAGTTTTCAAGCTGAGTGAAACTGGGCTGAGAATTATTCTCGGCAACGAAGGCATCTTGTGCTGCTCGTATTTGACTCAGATGCGACTTCACAGACCGAGAGATTCGAATGGTTCCGTCATCACGATAGAAATGGGAGAGCTCACCTTTGATTTGTTCTCCCGCGAAGGTCCCAAAGGACACATTTCGACCAATATCGAATTTATCGATCGCAGCCAGGACCCCAATCGTTCCAATTTGAACGAGGTCTTCATAGAGTTGCGGGTCTCGCAATCGAATGAAGTGTCGAATCAAACCTTGATGCCCTTCAACGATCTCACTCTTGATTTCATCGGCTCGCGATGTCGTTACATCAGGTGCGCGCAATTCCACTATCAAGGCATTTACCGCCCCAGCGCTGAGCACGTTTACCGGGTACTTGTTACCGTGAGATTGACGTGGACCTCGCCGTTTTCAAGGAATATGTCGAGTTCACTTGTTATCGCAGAGATGATTACCCAGGCGTACTCCAAAGTCTCCGGTAAATCAGGAAGCACCGACAGCAGGCATCGAGTTCGTGATCGAAGGTGCAAGGAGCCCGGTTGCGCCTCCCACTCGAAATACAGTGAATCTTCGGGCTGTGCAAATTTCATGAGGATATTGGCTGCTTCATCGCTGGCGAGTTGGCCTTCATCGAGAGCTTCGAGGGTTAAATCGGCTTTCGCTCCCACCACCATGGCGATCTGCCGGATGACTCTGAGGTACTCCGCCTGGTTAGGAACACACAGTGAAATTGCGGTCATGCCTGTTGATTCTTTGCGGCTAGTTCAGTTAAAGAATCACCGGTGACCCGATACGGAATCCATTCTGTGAGCGCCTGTGCACCTAAGTGGTCATAAACTTTGCGTGCGCTTTCGTTCCAGTCCAAAACCCACCACTCAAATCGTGGGTAACCGTTGTCAATACAAATCTGTGCAAGGTGTGAGAGCAAACCTTGTCCGATGCCGCTACCGCGAAATTCCGGTCGAACATAAAGGTCTTCAAGATAGATGCCATGTTTGCCCAGCCACGTAGAAAAATTCTTAAAATATAGGGCAAATCCAGCCGCCTGACCGTCAACCTCCGCCAGCACCGCAAAAACTGCGGGATTCTCACAAAAAAGCGCCGCTTCGAAGTCATCGACAGTTGCCACAGCCTCGTGGGCGGCTCGCTCAAATTCAGCAAGATCCGCGACCATCGCAAGAATTGTCGGGATGTCCTGTGAAGTAGTGGGCCGGATAACAAAATTTGTCATATCGCCTTTCATGGCATTAGCGCGCACATACTGTGGCCAATTACATCAGGTCCGACATAAGAACGGTCGTGAATCCCGTTAATTGGGGGATTCACGACCGTTCTTTGCGAAAAAGTATTCCAATGACCAACTTACGCCTTCTTGGTCTCCCAGAAGATCACTGCAATTTCATCAATCTTGCCGAGAAGTTGATCTGCAACCGCGACGTCTACGGTTCCCTTGGTGCCACCGGCGCCAGCAAGCTTGGTTGCTTGGTTGAACAGGTCATTGAGATTGGGGTACTTCTCGAAGTGTGGGGCCTTGAAGTAGTCGGTCCACAGAACCCACAGGTGCTCCTTCACTAGCTGGGAGCGCTCCTCTTTAACTGCAATTGCGCGGGCTTTAAATTCAGCGTCATCTGATGCGTGGAACTTTTCCATACTGGCTTTGACCGATTCCGCTTCGAGGCGGGCCTGTGCGGGGTCATAAACACCGCAGGGGAGATCGCAGTGGGCGTATGCGGATATTTGTGGAACGAATTTTTCGACTAGCAGGGCTCCGAAATGCTTACGCACGTTTTGCTCCTATCGTGTGGGTGGCTTGGGATCTGGACTGACCGTACGTTCCAACTCTAGCCTCGATGATTTTTTGCGCAATACGCAGCAGGCTAATCTTGCTTCATGTCGTTGAATGCACGGTTGCTCCCGATTTTCCAGGTGAAAGTGATTGGTCCCTCGATGGAACCTACTCTGAAAAACGGTCAAATATGCATTGCCGTAAAGGGAAACTTTCTTGCCCGACCTGGTGCGATTGCTGTCTTTGCACACCCTGCGCGCTCTGAATTATTGGAAGTCAAGCGACTTGTCTATAAGACAGGTGGGAAGTGGTGGGTTGCCGGTGACAACGAGTCAGAGAGTTCCGACTCGAGGGATTTTGGGACGATCGAGTCTGCCGCTATCAAAGGCATTGTCATCAAGAGATGAGATTTATTCCTCGTCGAGGTCATCGAGTCGTGCAAGCCAAGTTGCCAAGCGATCGATTGCGTTTTCGAATTCAGGGTTGAGATTGACAAATTCTGCGAATCTTTCCGCTAGCCAATCAAAAGATATTTCCTCTTCACCCCTTCGCCGAGCGAGTTCCTCGGCTCCGCGATCCGTGTCATACATCAGTGATCCCTAAGTTCTAGTTAAAAGCTGATTCGATGAGGGCTTTTTGATCCTCTTCGTGACGTTGGTGTGTTCCGACCGCTGGCGCGGAGGAAGCCGACCGTGACACACAAGAGATTCCCCGGTCAATCAACGCCGGGACATTGAGAGCAATAAAACTCCAGGCGCCTTGGTTGGCCGGTTCTTCTTGGACCCACCGTAGGTCTGCATCGGGATACTGCTTGGCCATTGCTGGCAAACTCACGCCCGGTAGTGGATAAATCCGCTCGAGACGCACTATTGCGGTGTCCGTGATGTTGTTGGCGGCGCGATAGGCGAGTAAATCAAAGTAGACCTTGCCCGAACAAATAAGCACCTTTGTCACACCCGCTCCCGTGAATTGCGTATCCGGGATGAAAGGTCGAAAGACACCGGTCGTGAAATCTTCGGTTGTTGAAACGGAAGCTTTTGATCTCAAAAGCGATTTAGGTGTGAACACGATCAGTGGACGAGACAGTTGACTCAGTACCTGCCACCGCAAAAGGTGGAAATATGACGCTGGGGTGCTGGGTACCGCGATTGACATGTTGTCCTGTGCGCACATCTGTAGAAAGCGTTCAATCCGACCACTGCTGTGATCCGGTCCTTGACCCTCTTGACCGTGGGGGAGAAGCAAGGTGACGGCGGAGCGTTGGCCCCACTTTTGCTCTCCCGAGGAGATGAATTCATCGATGATTGTCTGTGCGCCATTTACGAAGTCTCCAAATTGAGCTTCCCATATGACAAGGGCGTCAGGGCGGGCAACCGAATAACCGTACTCAAATCCGAGTCCAGCGAATTCACTCAGTGAGGAGTCGTATACGTAGAGTTTTCCACCGTCTCGGTAGCACTTTTTAAGTGGCTTGTATTGCCAGCCCGTTTCCTTATCCACGATGACCATGTGTCTGTGCCCGAAGGTTCCACGACGTGAGTCCTGTCCGGCTAGGCGAACTGTCCGGCCTTCCATGAGGAGTGAGCCAACGGCGAGAGCCTCACCCATACCCCAGTCAATCGCGTTGTCGGCAACCATTTGGGCGCGACGTTGAAGTTGAGGTGCTAGTCGCGGATGGACATTGAAACCTTCAGGCAATGTGAGTTGGGATTCGATGACCGTGTCAATTTGAACTTGGGTAATTGACGTGTCGACATCTTGCGAAGGTGTTTGTGGAGCCAGATTGATTTGACCTGTCTCCGTGATTGCCCTTGCGCTAGTCGTGAATTCAGTGTCAGGTTCGTCAGCTCGAGTTTCCTGGAAAACATTTTCCAACTGTTCCTGGAAGTGCTTGAGCACTTCCTCGGCCTCTTCGAGGGTGATGTCTCCGCGACCGATAAGTGAGTCGGTGTAGTGCTTGCGTACTGATCTCTTGTTATCAATGATTGCGTACATGAGCGGCTGAGTAAGCGAGGGGTCGTCGGCTTCATTGTGGCCACGTTTGCGATAAGTAACCTGATCAATGACCACATCTTTGTCGAAGGTTTGACGGAAATCAAAGGCCAATTGGGCTACGAAGATGACGGCTTCAGGGTCGTCGCCATTGACGTGAAAAATTGGCGCTTGAATCATGCGCGCAACGTCGGTTGAGTAGACGGAAGATCGGCTGTATCGCGGTGAGGTAGTGAAACCAACCTGATTATTGACAACTATGTGAATGGTGCCGCCAGTGCGATACCCCTGTAACTGGGAGAGCTGCAAAGTCTCAGCCACAACGCCCTGCCCGGCGAAGGCCGCATCGCCATGAATGAGGACTGGCAAAATGTCGAAGCGTCGTTCTGCGGGCAATAGATCTTGTTTGGCGCGCACGATTCCTTCAAGCACTGGATCAACGGCTTCGAGGTGCGAAGGGTTTGCCGCAAGATAGACAGCGGTGGTGCCACCTTCAGCCGAAACATATGAGCCGGTTGTTCCCAGGTGGTATTTGACGTCACCGGAGCCCTGAACAGAATTCTCGGCGTACTCACCCTCGAACTCGCGGAAAATTTGTCCGAATGACTTGCCGGCAATGTTGGCGAGGACGTTAAGGCGACCTCGGTGGGGCATACCTATCGCAACTTCAAGGATTTCATTATTGGCTGACTGGGCCAAGATTTCATCAAGCATGGGGATAAGAGATTCAGATCCCTCAAGGGAGAATCTCTTTTGACCAACATATTTTGTCTGCAAAAAAGATTCCAGCGCTTCGGCTTCATTGAGCTTACGGAGTATCCGAAGTTGGTCGGCGGGATCCGGTTTGACGTGGGGAATTTCAACCCGTTCTTGAATCCACTTGCGTTGCTCTGGATCCTGTATGTGCATATATTCAATTCCCACGGTTCGGGTGTATGAATCTCGAAGAACACCCAAGATTCGGCGCAATTTCATCAGGGGTTCGCTGCCAAACCCACCTGTTGCAAACTCACGATCCAGATCCCAGAGGGTTAATCCGTGGGAAAGAACGTCAAGATCGGGGTGCATCCGCTGGTGGTATTCAAGGGGATCAAGGTCGGCCATGAGGTGGCCGCGAACACGGAAAGCATGGATTATTTCTTGGACCCGGACGTTTTTGTCGAGGTCTGTTTCGTGATTGGCTGAAATGTCGACGGCCCATTGAATAGGTACATAGGGAATGCGAAGGTCCCGAAAAATATCACCGTAGAAATTGTCTTCGCCAAGAATCAACATGTGCATTTTCCGCAGGAACTCGCCTGACTGCGCACCTTGAATGATCCGATGGTCATAGGTGGAAGTGAGTGTCAAAATTTTTGAAACAGCATTACGCACGATTGACTCTTGTGACGCACCTTGCCACTGGGCCGGGTACTCCATCGAGCCAACGCCAATGATTGCTCCCTGTCCTTTCACTAATCGGGGAATCGAGTGATTCGTCCCGATAGTGCCAGGGTTCGTCAGACTGACCGATGTGCCCGCGAAATCTTCGACGGTCAACTTATTTGAACGAGCTTTTCGAACGATGTCTTCGTAACTGGCCCAAAAGGCTGCGAAACTCATGTCTTGGGTGGCTTTGATATTGGGCACGAGAAGTTGACGGGTCCCATCGGGTTTAGCAATGTCGATAGCCAAGCCGAGGTTGATATCCGTGTTGAGTCTGATCGCTGGTTTCCCGTCGACTTCTTCATACGCGTAATTCATTTCGGGTTGAGATTTGATTGCCTGCACAAGCGCATAAGCGATGATGTGAGTGAAGGAGACCTTTCCACCCCGGCCACGCGCAAGGTGGTTGTTGATCACGACACGGTTGTCAAAAAGAAGTTTCACGGGAAGTGAACGCACACTGGTCGCTGTTGGGACGCTGAGGCTTTCTTCCATATTTGTCACGACTCGCGCGGCAGCACCTTTGAGCCGCTCGACACTGCCTGGGGCTGCACTTGACTCAGAAGTGTTTGACTGTGTGGGCTGTGTGGGCTGCGTGGGCTGCGTGGCCTGTGCCACTGGTGTGGGGGCCGAGGCCGGAGCCGAAGTGCTAGGAGTAACGACCGCATGTTGCTCTTGTGGTGTGTAGCCGGCAAAAAAGTCCCACCATGCCGGATCAACAGAGGATCTGTCGTTCTGAAATTGTTGATACAACTCGTCGACGAGCCAGTCATTGGGCCCAAATTGGTCGGGAGGCTCAGAGCCCAGGTTAGCCACTTTTTGTCCTCTCGCAGGCGACCTAATTGCGAGACAACCCTATGGCGCAGCCCTCATGGGCGCGGGTGAGGGTGCGAAATACCTGAATCTAGGGAAGGCTGAAGAAATGGTTAACACGGATCGGGGCACGGCACTCATCACCGGTGGAGCTTCAGGCATTGGCTTTGCCGTTGCCAAACAACTGGGCCAGGCCGGGTTTACCGTGGCGGTTCTGGGAAGCACGGCCGAAAGTGGCAAACGCGCTGCAACGCAACTGGGTGAACTTGGCATTGATGCGGTTGGTGACGGTGCCGATCTCGCAGATGCATCTGCCGTTTCACAGTTGCGAGAGCGTTTGGGGTCCTTAGCGCAACCTCAGATTCTGGTGTGTTCGGCTGGAGTCATGAGTGAAAAAATGTCCAAGACC
>CAMAVT010000131.1 GCA_945861775.1 Bifidobacterium breve | reverse complement strand
CTTGCCGAAGGTGTGGTCGTCTCTGATGTTGCAACACTGCTGTTGGAAGCGACGAGGAAAAAGACTTTCAGCTAAATAGAAGTTAGCTGAACACCCGATCAAGAACCAAATCGATCAACGCGACCCAGTCATCATTGTCATAAGAGTTGTCGGACACGTCATTGATTACCTGTCCTAGCGTGTACGCCTGAATCATTACTGCGCCAGCGTGCGGATTGAACCGTGTGGAGAGCCAGCCTCGGTTTTGTGATTCGCGAAAGAGGTCTTCGAGTGCGCTAGTGAGGCGGTCTTGTTCGACGGCCAAGGCGCTGCGGAAACGAAGGTTACTGCCGGCCATACCCAGGGCACGTGCTCGTTCAAAACGGTTAGCAGACAGGGACGGGTCTTGGGTTGCTCGGGTGACATGCCCCAGACCAGCCATGAATTCATCTCTGTCCTTTGATTCATGAACGACTTTCTCAATCAAACCGATACTTGCATCCACCAAAATGCTGAATCGACTAATCATCGCAGCTTCAATGAGTTCACTGAAGTCATTGAAGTGGTGGTAAAGGGATCCCTTGGAAATCCCTGACTGCAACAACACTTCATCGATATGGACTTTGTCAGGTCGATCCCCGTCCATCATGGACATGGTGACCGAGATGAGGCGCTCTTTTGTTGGGTGCGGACTTCTGGACATGTTTAAAGTTTATACCGAGGTAGATAAAGAACTACCTTTTGCAAGACATAACCTAAATCTTGGTGCGGTGAAAATTGGCGAATGACCGACTCGCTGTCGGTCCACGCTGTCCCTGGTAACGGGATCCATACTTGTCTGATCCGTAGGGGTGGTCAGCTGGACTGGACAATCGGAAAATACATAGTTGGCCAATTTTCATGCCGGGGAAAAGTTTGATGGGCAGAGTTGCGACATTTGAGAGTTCCAACGTGATGTGACCGGAGAATCCAGGGTCGATGAAACCCGCAGTTGAGTGCGTGAGCAAACCAAGACGACCAAGTGAGGACTTTCCCTCGAGTCGACCCGCGAGGTCGTCGGGGAGTGAGACAACTTCCAAGGTTGAACCGAGGACGAATTCACCCGGATGCAAAATGAATGGGCTGTCACCCTCAGGCTCAACAAGGCGCGTGAGGTCCACTTGCTCAATGCTTGGATCAATATGGGGGTATTTATGGTTATCAAAGACCCGAAACATGCGATCCAGCCGCACATCAATACTCGAAGGTTGAATCATTTCCAGGTCGAATGGCTCAACAGCGACGCGCTTATTATCGATTTCGGTCAGGAGATCCCGGTCTGAAAGCAGCACGTGGGAAGGCTACCGGTTTTGACCCACCGGCGTGCCGATAGGCACCGGGTGTCTTCTTACTTAACGACAATTTTCCCCTGATGCCACATTCGTACCGCCTTCGTTCGAGGATTGAAATCAGCGTCATTTCCTAGCCCCAGCGCGGTAAAGGTTCGCTGGACCAAAGCCTCTGTTGAGCGGACAGTGGCGCCGCGTTTCTTGGCTATCGCGGAGTTTGTGTAGCCCTCGGCGATTAGCAAAAGGATTTCACCTTGTGCTTTGCTGATACGAATTTGTTCCCCCGTATTTATCTCTAGGACCTTTACTTCGTTTTTACCGGAGATCGATTCGTTGACCGCGGACACCAAGTCGGAAATCGAACTTACTTGGGTTTTCACCAAATAGGTGACATCGCCGGTGAGTTGGCTCCCGATGGGTAATGCCAATGAAGCGGATCCGTGAGAGGTGAGCACCACTTTACCGATCCAGGGGTGGTGTTCATCTACGTGAGCGAGGAGGTCAGCACCGGTCGGAGCTCCATGCCCAAAATTCAAATCGGTCACGATTGCGTGCGGCGAAAAAGATTCGATTGTGGAGATTGCCTCGGGGACCGTTGGCACCCCAGTGACCGAAAAGTCGTTTGCTCCCAATGCCTCGCCCACAAGAGCAAGGGTGAAGGGATCGTTCTCCACGACCAACACGCGAATCCTTCGGCCCATGGCTCCCTTAATAAAGTTCTACGACTGTGCGGTCCCCAGTTCTTCCGCACAGGGGAAACCCGCACTATACATAGACCACGCTATTTGCACCGGGGAAACCCCATATTGCTCCCACATGAACACCGTGTAGCGGGCCGTTGAAATATTGGCTATGGCACGCCACAGATCTTGACTGAACTTCATTTATACCACGGTAAAACAAACTATATTCTCTAATAAGGCAAATTCTGGTGCCAGCTGGTTCCAAACCGGGTGAGTGTGTTCACAACCAGATTGGGACATTAGGGAATTTCACCAAGGTAATTCGAGATGCGACCTCAAATAGTGTAAAAACCGATGGCATTTTCCAGAAAGCCAATTTGCCACATTGACATGTTTGCTCTAGTTACGACTTAATACGGCTCTAGACATGTTCGGACTTGTTCGGACATGTTCGGTCGCAAGGCAGGATCGAAAAGGATTTCGGTTCAACAGTTAAAAGGAACCACCACTCGGTGGTTCCGGGCATGGAAGCTCATTTCACTATCGCGCTAGCACTTCGGTGCCAGGGCAAATAGGAGCCAAAATGCAAGACTCGAAATCCGCAGGAGGAAAGCAGACTCTCTCGTCAGAGAAGGAGTTGCTGGTTACCAGCAATCTCGCACTCGTCGGGTATGTCGTCAGCGGCCTAGCTATGAAACTTCCCACACACATTGATCGTGATGAGCTACGGTCGGCCGGTCTTGAGGGCCTCGTTCAAGCAGCCCATTCTTTTTCTGAAGATCGTGGTGTTCCATTTCGCCATTTCGCAGCCATGCGGATCCGTGGCGCAATTATGGACGACCTGCGTCGAAATGACTGGGCGACACGCTCGGTGCGCCAAGCTGGTCGTGCCCGCGAAGAGGCTGTGGACCACCTGGTCGCCACATTAGGTACAGCACCCAAAAAGACCGAGATCGCTGAATACATGGGCGTCAGCATGGAGGAACTCTGCACCCTGGAGGCCTCCCTCTCACGGGGCAGCGTCCTTTCCCTCGATGCTGATCCTTCAACCGGTTCCTTCCAGTCAACGGACGTCGTGGATTCGGAGTCCGGTGGACCCGAAGACCGAGTCCTGGAAACCGAGTTCCAAACCTACTTAAGAGCAGCTGTCACAGCTCTTCCCGACCGCCTCGGTGTTGTCATTTCCCGCTACTTTCTTCAAGGCCACGCCATGGCAGACATTGCTGAGGATCTTGGGGTGACTGAGTCCAGAGTTTCCCAGCTTCGTGCTGAAGCCCTCGTGCTCCTGCGTGACGGTATGAACACCCACCTTGCTCCCGAGCAGGTTCCTGCTTCAACAAAGCCCGGTGGCGCCGTGGATCGACGAAGGTCCGCCTACTTCGCGGCCGTTGCCGAGAACAGGTTGATGGGCTTGGACCAAAAGCTCACCGAGAAAAAGAGAGCTGCCGCAAATCTTCAGCCACAAACGGCCGAAATGGCCTCATGACCAAATGAACCAAATGAACCCCACAAACGTCCTAAAGCCCGTCAGTAAAAACGTAGGAGAGGTACCTCATGTCATTTGAAATAGCCCCAGTCGGCGCAGGTGCGGTAAACGCTCGGCCTGACATTGCCCTTTCGCAGGCCAATGCCACAAATGCGCTGGCAAAGATCTCGGGAGAGGTTAAGTCAGCCGCTGCCGTTGCGCAGGTTGCCACGACCAACCCACCCGCAGGTCTGGTGTCTTCCCTGGCTGCCACCCAAACCGCTATCACGAGCACTCAAAATGCCGTGAATGTCCTTCAAACGGCAGATGCCGCCTACGCAAAGGGCGTCACCCTTGCCCAGCAGGGTGTGGCTTTGGCTACCGATCGACTCACGGCAAGTGGCGATTCCGCGGCGGCCATTGACACCCAACTTCTGGCTGTTCAAGCCGGAATCGACGCCATCGGTGCCAATACCACCTTTGGCGGCGTCCCCGTTCTCGGAAATCCGGTCACGGCTGCGGTGAACTCCACCGGCGCCAGCATCACGGTGACCCCCGATTCAATCGGATCGGTCAACGCAGGGGCCCCGGTCCAGCCAGGCAGCATTTCCGAGTTCCAAGCAGCAGCAACGGCGATCACTAATTCCCGTGCGGCAAATGCGGGGAATCTGATTTCGCTCCAGAACTCGCTTCAGGTGCTCGAGACCACTATTGCCAATCAGCAAGCGGCTATCGGTCAAGCACTTGATGTAGGTGTTGTCAAAGAGATGATGAACCTGTCTTCGGCCAACATCATGTCCGACCCAGCCGCCGCCCTTCAGGCCCAGGCCATGCAGATGTCTGATGCGGTGTTCAAACTTCTGTAAATCCGATTGTCCAATCGCCTGCTAGAACCCGAAGTGGTGCCGATTAGATGGGTGGAGGTGTGTTGTGGTCGGAATATCGTCAATGAACCTGATTGATGTACAAGCCATCGTTTCTAACGTCATGGCTGTTGAATCCATGCGCAGTAACAGACTCGTGGAGCAAAAATCCGCCCAAGATCTGCAAATCGCTGCCTACCAAGAGCTCAATACCAGCATGGCAGCGGTGGCATCCGCCGCAGAGGCGATCACAAGCTCCGCTAGATGGGTCCCCGCCAGCACCACGGTCACATTTTCCGATGTCGCCGACACCGGCAAAGTCTCGGCCTATTCGAGTGCGGGGGCTGTTTCTGGTAATTCCCCCTACCCGTTCACCGTAACCTCGATTGTTGGTTCTGGGTCGGCAACTGCGACTCTCCAGTACACCAAAAATGGTTCGACGGTGACGCAAACCTCGACCTCAAATACCTTTTCCAATCTGGCGGATTTCCCCGGATTGACCATCACGGTTTCAGGTACCACTCATCCGGCAACGGTAACCCTGTCGCCGCAGGTGCCCAGTTCATCGACATCGGCCACCATGGTCACTGCCGCTCAAAACCTAGTCACGGCATTAAATAACACGCTCAACTTGATCAAAGTTCAGACTTCCGCCAATGGTGCGCTGGAAACCGAATACACCCCCCAGCAGGTCTCCCAAGACCTGCTCAGCACAGCATTTGACTCAAATACCCTGGCGTCCTTATCTGACGCGGGGATTCAGTTGACCAAGGTTGGGTCATTTACCTTTGACGAAGCCACGTTCAGTGATGCGTATGACACCAGGGCATCGACCCCGTTTTCTTATGACATTATCGGTCAGGTGGCGGCCTTCGCGGCCCGAGTCGAAGCGGTCGCTACGGCGGCGACATCGGTCACGGGCTCTTTGTCCCGTGAGGTGTCCTCTCGCCAAAATCGGGTATTTGACTTAACCCAACAGATCCTCGACATGAACACAGCACTAGCGCAACGCGAGGATTCACTCACAATTTTCTATTCAGAGTTGAACGCCAAGATTCAGGCGCTCCAATCCAAGCAAAGCTACCTGCAGACTTCACTGGATGTTTTCGTTAAAGCATTGACCCAGAACTGATCTGAATGAAAAAAAATCCCTATCAGGTCGCCGCCAGTTACCGTGACCATGCTGTCACGACTGCCTCTCCTGCGCGCATTGTTGTCCTCGCTTTTGAACGCCTCACCCTTGACCTCGAGCGGGCATTGTTTGCCATTGATGCCGGTGAACACCCCCACACTCACTTGATTCATGCTCAAGAACTTCTGATGGCCCTACTCTCTGGTTTAGATACCGATGCTTGGGAGCACGCTCACCGCCTCGGCATCATCTACCTCTCGGTCCACCAGAGTCTGATTACCGCGAATATTGACAAGAATCCGCTGCTCATCAAAGATAGTTTAGAAATCATTGTGGGACTCAAGGATGCGTGGACCCAGGCTGAAAGAACGGCCGGTGATCTTTCAGCTGCCAGGCCGATGCGGGTCGTTGATGCCTGATAACGCCCAAGCCATTGCGGCCTGGGAACGAACCCTTGATCAAATTGAACTTGATCTGCAACGCTCACGATCGTTAGAAGTTTGGGAACCACCGACTGATCTACCCCCCATGCCCGCTGAAGTGGTGGACCGAGTGCGTCGACTACTTGATCAGCAAAGTGAAGTGCTCCTGCAACTGGAGTCGGACCGACGAAAAGTCAGGCGCCACCTCCAGTACCTTGACGCAAATGCTGCAAAGGGTATGGCTAGCGGTCCGCTGTTTATTGACACTCAGTCGTAGCCACTCAGCCCTTGAAAAAATCTTTTTAGAAAATCATTTAACTCCCTGCGGAGAATGCCGTTACTTCCACTGAGTTCCAAGGACGGACCTCAAGTTTTGACTCTTCAAGGAGGAAGATCATGGTTTATCAGGTTAATACAAATATCGCCGCACTGAACGTTTACAACAACCTCAGCGTGCATCAGGCAAAGACCAGCTCATCACTCGCTCGTATTTCTAGTGGCCTTAAAGCTGCTGGTGGTGGCGATGTCGCTAGCCAGGGTACCGCCGCGACAATTTTTGCGTCAATGCAAGCCACCCAGAGCAGTATCAGCCAGGTCCAAAATGCGATCAACCAATTGCAGGTCGCTGATACGGCTTATGGTGAGCAGATCGCTCTCGGCCAAAAAGGGATGGAAGTGGCATCTCGGGGTACTGACGCAGGTGCAGATGAATCGGCTCTGATCACTCAGTTGG
>CAMAVT010000130.1 GCA_945861775.1 Bifidobacterium breve | reverse complement strand
GGAATAGTGTTGACTTCGTTGAACACAATTCTTTCACCATCGAGGAAGAAGTCGATTCGTGCATACCCAGCACACCCCAACAACTCGAAGATACGGATGGCAAACTGTTGCACTTCATGTGCCATTTCGGGTTCAAGTAGTGCCGGGACAATTAATTCGGCTCCATCAGAAATGTATTTGGCTTCAAAGTCGTAGAACTCAAAATTCTCTTTGACCTTTATTTCACCAACCGGGCTGGCTTGCGCCCCGGCCTCTCCTACCAGTATCCCGACTTCCAATTCGCGCGGGCGAATCAATCCTTGCTCAACAATTACTTCACTTGAGCTTAGGAAGGCTTCCTTGCATGCCATTTCGTATTCAGCCAGGGACTCAATTCGAGTAATCCCGATCGAAGACCCCCCTGTAACCGGCTTCACAAACCAAGGAAGTGGAAAGACATCGTCGGCTGGCATGCGAATTGCCTGTGAATCTTTTTGACCAAACCAGCTACCCGAATCAATTCCTGCCGCGCGAACCAACTCTTTGGCGTTCAACTTGTTCATGCAGATTGCAGAAGCCCGCACACCCGAACCAACAACAGGAATCTCCATGCTTTGGCACAATCCTTGGATGGCGCCGTCTTCGCCACCCTCGCCATGGACAACCGGGAAAACCACTGAGACCGCAATGAACTCTCCATTAATCTCCACACCTGGGCGCGCTGCATTCATGACAAGCCGGATGGTCTCGGGGCGATCAACCACCTCCGGATAATGGTCCGCGGTGATGACATAGCCTGCAACTTCAGCGGGCGGAACCTCAACCCAATTTCCCTCTCGCGTGATACCGATGCACACGACTTCGTGGCCCAAGTCGACCAGCGCTTTATGCACCGACTTGGCACTCACACACGAAATCGAGTGCTCTGGGCCGCGCCCACCAAAAATGAGCGCGATGCGTGTCCCTGAATCAAAAAGCATGCCCTCACCGTACCCGGCATGCCTCTTACCGTTATCGATGCTCTCCGAGGAAACACAACTCAGATCGAAACGAGTGGACATTAGCGAGTGGCCATTAGGCTGTCCGCATGGATTACACGAACATGGATCCCAGTACATGGGTGGTGAGTTCGGGTCGGCCACCGGCGGTACCCGACAACTCGCTTAATGCGCCGATAGTTCCCGCCTCAAATTTTCATGCAGGCGGAGCAATTGAATATGGCCGCGAAGCAAACCCAAGCGCCTCAGCATTGGAAGAGGCCCTCGGGGGCTTAGAAGGAGGAGATGCAATTGTCTTTTCTTCTGGTATGGCTGCAGCCAATGCATTGATGGACCTGTGGCCAATCGGTGCAAAAGTTATTGCACCCACGACCGCGTACACGGGGGTTGCCGTGCGATTACGCGAGCTACACGAGCGTGGTCAGATCGTGCTCACAACGTGTGATGTCACCCAAACGCAGGTGATCACTGACCTGCTACCCACGTCTCAAGTTCTCTGGCTTGAATCCCCCACCAATCCGCTGCTTGAAGTCGCCGAACTCGAAATATTACTCGCTCACGCCGGCAATTGCGGTGTCACAACAATCGTCGACAACACATTTGCAAGTCCCGTGCGCCAGAATCCACTGGCAATGGGGGCGGATTTCGTTTTACACAGTGTCACCAAGATCCTCAGTGGTCATTCAGATCTTCTTATGGGCGCGGTAATTGCTCGAGATCACGCCAAATGGGAAGAACTGCACGTCCGACGCGTGTTGCTGGGCGCAATGCCGAGTGCATTTGACTGTTACCTAGCCTTGCGCGGATTGAGAACTTTGTTTATCCGATATGAAAAATCAGAGAGCAACGCCATTTCACTTGCCTCACAGCTGCAATCTCACCCAAATGTTCTGCGGTTGAGGTACCCCGGCTGGGGCACAATCGCAGCAATTGAAGTCACTGGCAGTGCAGATCGCGTGTGTGAATCAACTCGGCTGTGGACTTATGCGACAAGCCTGGGTGGGGTGGAATCACTCCTTGAACGCCGGCGCAGATGGCCACTTGAAAGCCACGGTGTACCGGAAAATCTTATTCGACTTTCATGTGGGATTGAACACCCCAATGACCTTTGGACAGACCTGAATCAGGCACTTGTGAGTGGAGGGAAAGCCTAGATCTCAGATTTAGTGTCGCGCGCCATGAAAGATCTCAGTAACTCTCGGGGTGGTTTGCCCTGATGCAGCACCTCCACCACCTCCTGTGTAATTGGCATTTCCACACCTAATGTCTGCGCCAACTCCAAAATCGGCTGACAACTCTTATAGGCCTCACACGTTTGATTGGTGATTGCAATAGTTTCTTCAACCGTAAGGCCTTTACCTAGATTCTCACCAAAGGTCCGGTTGCGCGAAAGCGGCGATTGACTGGTAGCCACTAGATCACCCACCCCTGCGAGCCCTTGAAATGTCAGCGGGTCAGCACCGAGAGCAACACCAAGTCTGCCAATTTCGGCTAAGCCACGAGTGATCAAGGAAGATTGGGAGTTCTCACCGAGGCCCATGCCGACCGCTATGCCATTGGCCAATGCGATTACGTTCTTGACCGCTCCACCAATCTCCGTGCCGATTACATCCGTTGACCAATAGGGACGGAAATAGTCTGTGGTGCATGCTCTTTGGATCGCGATTGCACCTTCTTCGGTGGGTGCGGCCACGGTAGTTGCGGTCGGTTGACGCGCAATAATTTCCCGAGCGAGATTAGGCCCGGAGACCACTGAGATGCGATCAGGATTAGCCCCCGTAGTCTCGACGATGACCTCGCTCATGCGCATTAATGTCCCCAGTTCAATACCCTTCATCAGGCTTACAAACAAGGCATCGGGGGCAATCCACTTCACCCACTCAACTAAGTTCCCACGAAGTGACTGAGCAGGAACTGCCAGAACCACAATCTCTGCGCCTTCTAGGGCGGTCTGGGGATTGGTTGTTGCAACGATTGACTCCGGTAAATCTACGCCCGGGTGGTACAGGCTGTTTCGGTGGAAATTATTAATATCGGCAGCGATTTCTTCACTCCGAGTCCACAGGGTCACCTGCGAACCTGCGTCAGCAACGACCGCAGCAAAGGCCGTCCCCCACGATCCGCCACCCATCATGGCAACCCTCGTCAACGCTCGCTCCTCTGATTCACGGTATGACGATAGAGCACAGCCGGCGGAGCCTCTCCTCTGATCTCACCTTCCATGCGAGCGATGGTGAGCATAAGTTGATCTGTGGCCTCATGGAGCAATTCGGGAGTCCATTCCTTGTCGCGATAACGGGACAGATCCATCGGCTCACCCAACCAGACATGCATTGTTTTACGAGGTAACAGTCGAAACTGCTTCTTATACGGTCCGATTACGTTCTGAGAACCCCATTGCACCATCGGAAACAGAGGGCAACCTGATTCTAAAGCAATACGAACCGCTCCAGTTTTTCCCTGCATCGGCCACAAATGTGGATCACGGGTGATGGTGCCCTCGGGATAAACGACCACGCATTCACCCGAACGTGCAGCAACAACTGCATCTCGCAATGCAAACACAGCCTCACTTGATTCACGGTAAACCCGAATCTGCCCCGCACTGGAAATAATCCAACCAAAAATGGGCACCCGAAAAACAGATTCCTTACCCAAAAACCTAGGCGGCCGATCATGTGCCCATAAAGGGTGGGCTACAGCCAACGGATCAAACCAGGATGTGTGATTCGTGGCCACAATGATTCCACCATCAAAAATCCCACCATCGTGCTGCGACAGTTGCTCAAAACCTCGCCAATTCCATTTTGTGAAAATCACAAGAAATGGCAGGCCAAAAAAGACAGCAATCCGAAAACCCAGGCCGATTTTCGATCGCCTTGTCGTATGTCCAGCCACCTCATCAGCGTACCTGTCGACCCGGTTGAATGGACCCATGTTGGATGAGTCTGTGCCCCTCGGAATTAAGTGGCACGCATTAATTCCCGCTAAGGCGCTTCACAACTCAAAGTCACGGTTAGGCCGAAACGATTTAGCTGGGCCTTTCCTGGCTGACACTGTTGCAGCGCTTATCGGCTCGGCACAGGTGTCTCAATTCACCGTGATCACCTCAGATCCAGAAGTTGCATCCCTTGTTGAAGGTCTGGGTGGAGATGTCATCATGGAAGAATCTTCGACTGGACTCCTTAATGCCTTGGATCTAGGTCTTGAGAACGTGTCCGCCGGCACCGGTGTAGTCATTGCTTTGGGCGACCTGCCCTGCCTGAGCACACGAGATGTCGACCTATTCCTGGAGCAAGCTACTCATCACGATAGTTCATTCACCTGCGACTCGGAGGGCACCGGAAGCACAATGTGGGCTCGCCTGCCGGGATCAAGCGCGAAACCCCGATTTGGTGTCCGATCCCGCGCGGATCACCGGATACATGGAGCGGTCGAAATTCCGTGTTCAGCGGGTGCCCACCGCGACGTTGATACTTCCACAGACCTATGGGATGCCATTCGCATTGGAGTAGGGCCACACACATTGCAGGCTTTAGGTACACCCACCATGTACATCGCGACAATATCCGGGACAAACCCGATTACCGCAATCGATGAATCAGGTATTCAATTCTCCTACCCTGATTACGCTATTTCGGACTTAATCGCCCCAAGAATTGGGCAAAGGATTCGGATCGACACCGCCAACAAGCAGATCATGCTGTAACCGGTGAGCGTGCATCGGAACTAGTTGCTATAAAAATAAGTCGGTATAGAAACAAGTAGGCGGCCGCACCCAAAGGGATGCGACCACCTACTTGATAAAAACTACTTACGACGAGCAGGAGCCTTCTTTGCTGCGGCCTTCTTTGCTGCGGCCTTCTTCGGAGCAGCCTTCTTAGGAGCGGCGGTTGCGATTTTCTTTGCACCGGACACAACGGCTTTGAATTCTGCACCTGGACGGAATTTAGGAAGCTTCGTCGCCTTGATCTTTACGGTCTCTCCCGTACGCGGGTTACGGCCAAGACGGGCTTGACGAGTTTGCGCTTCGAAGATTCCAAATCCGCTAATGGCAACTTTGTCGCCACGAACCACGGCCATCTTGATTTCTTCGATGAATGCATCAACGATTTCGGTGACTTCACGCTTGCTAACGTCGCCGCGGCCCGCTACTGCATCAATGAGTTCTGCTTTGTTCACGATTTAACCCCTCCGGAGGGTGATTAGGTTGATCTTGTGACCAACACCCTAATGTAACTTGAAATACTCGATACTTCGGATTAGCCACGCCGAAAGACGTTGCTGCGCAACATCTTTCGCTTCCCTCTGTCAGGTGATTTGTGACCTTGTGACTTCACCTTTTCTTGATTGCGACTTTACGAAGTTTAGTTGAGTACCGGTGTGAATGAAGGGCGGTTTTTTTCAAACTCACTAATTGCATCGGCATGTTCAAGGGTGATACCAATGTCGTCAAGGCCTTCGAGAAGGCGCCAGCGAACATAATCATCTACTTCAAAATCACAACTGAAATCTCCAGCAGTAACACTGCGTTCCTGGAGATCCACGGTTACCGGGGTGGAAGGATCAGATTCAGTGATTTCCCATAGTTTCTCAATGGCTTCTTGCGGGATTACCGCGGTGAGCAACCCACCTTTGCCCGAGTTTCCCCGGAAAATATCAGCGAAGCGAGAGCTAAGAATCACTCTGAATCCGTAATCTTGCAGGGCCCAAACGGCATGCTCGCGTGAAGATCCCGTACCAAAATCGGGACCGGCTATCAAAATCGAGGCTCCTTGGTACTGCGGAAGGTTGAGCACGAACTCTGGATCTTTGCGCCAGCTCGCGAATAGTGCATCTTCAAAGCCATGTCGAGTAATTCGCTTCAAGTATTCGGCCGGAATTATCTGATCCGTGTCCACGTTACTCCGATGTAGTGGTGCTGCCGTACCCGTATGAACGGTAAATGCCTCCATGTTTAAACCTCCACTAAATCTGTTGGGTCGCTGAGGGTTCCACGGACCGCAGTGGCAGCCGCGACTTCTGGGGAAACTAGATGCGTTCGACCGCCAGGACCCTGACGCCCTTCAAAGTTACGATTCGAAGTAGACGCACTTCGCTCGCCGGGAGTTAATTTGTCCGGGTTCATCGCGAGACACATTGAGCAACCTGCCCCGCGCCACTCTGCCCCCGCGTCAAGGAAGATTTGGTCCAGACCTTCATGCTCAGCCTCAATCCGCACCCGAGTTGATCCGGGGACGACAAGGAGTCGAACGCCCTGCGCGACCTTTCGATTCTTGATGACATGTGCGGCGGCGCGTAGATCCTCAAGACGACCGTTGGTGCAGGACCCAAGGAAAACCGTGTCAATTGCAATTTCCTTCAGTGGTTGACCAGGTCGCAGATCCATGTAGACGAGGGCATTTTCCACAGCTTCGCGTTCGACTGGATCGGAAAATGACTCTGGATCGGGAACCGACTGATCCAGTGGCAAACCCTGGCCCGGGTTAGTCCCCCACGTCACAAATGGACGCAATGCAGATGCGTCGATCGTGATTTCTTTATCGAATCTCGCATCTTGGTCCGTGACAAGTGTTTCCCAATAAGCGAGGGCGGTATCCCAGTCCTCCCCCTTTGGTGCATGTGGTTTTCCTTTGATGTATTCAAAGGTTGTCGTATCGGGGGCAATCATGCCGGCGCGAGCGCCCGCTTCAATTGACATATT
>CAMAVT010000129.1 GCA_945861775.1 Bifidobacterium breve | reverse complement strand
AAATTGGATAGCCGATGTAGCACGTGGCGTGTTTCCCGGACCCGAAAACACCTACCACTAGAACACTGACAGTTAAATGTCAGTGATTTGGACTCCGGCATGTCCTTTGTAGCGTCGATTCATGGAAATTAAATTCGCAGTGAAGGCTTCCACCTGTCCCGCATTTCGCAACCGACCGGCATAGACACCTCGCATCTCGCCAAGAGTGTTAGCCAGTGCGCACGCCACGTCCGTTGCCTCCCGATCGTCACCCACGACAAGAACGTCACCGTGTAATTCCGGTCCGCCTGTTTCCAGTAACAGCTTTGCCGAAATGTGATGGAAAGCCGCAACGACCATTGATTCGGTGAGAATTTCTTGCGCTTGCTGGGCTGCAGAACCTTCTGCAACATCGAGTGAGAAGGCGCCCTGCTTGTCAAATCCCAGGGGGTTTACGCAGTCAATGACGACCTTCCCGGCAAGCTCATTCTTCAATGTTTCCAATAGTTCTTTGTGCCCATCCCATGGGACGGCAATGATCACGATGTCGCTCGCAGCGGCTGTGTCAGCGTTGTCCATTCCCTTAACGCCAAGTCCAACTTCATTTGCGACTTCAGTCGCCCTCTCGGAAGTTCGCGAACCAATAATCACCGCAAGACCTGCTTGCGCGAACCGAGTTGCAAGTCCGCGACCCTGTTCACCGGTACCGCCGAGCACACCGATTACTTTGTGTGAGACGTCAACTGCAACTTGGTCATCGACTGGAGCATCATTTTGTGTCATGAAACTAATATTGCCAGAACAACATGAGACGTGCACATCCGCATCACAACCGAATACCATTTAAGCGACACGCCTACGCCAAATGACGCGAATATCTTTGTATTTTTGCGTTTGCTCTGTCACAGTTACCCTATACGTTCCCTGTAGATCGCAGGGATCACTCCACACGGGAGGCATCGTGGCGGTAGCAAAGAAAGCTGTACGCAAGAAAGTTGTCAAAAAGGCAGCTCCTCGCAAGGCAGTAAAGAAGGCAACTGCGAAGAAGACTGTCAAGAAGGCAGCCCCTCGCAAGGCAGCAAAGAAGGTTGCAGCAAAGAAGACCGCAGCCAAGAAGACTGTCAAGAAGGCAGCAAAGAAAGCAGCTCCCCGCAAGGCAGCAGCCAAGCGCACTGTCAAGAAGGCAGCAAAGAAAGCAGCTCCCCGCAAGGCAGCAAAGAAAGCAGCTCCTCGCAAGGCAGCAAAGAAAGCCGTACGTCGTAAGTAGTCTTCCTCTGAAGTTTTACTTCATAAAAAGGACCCGCACAAAGTGCGGGTCCTTTTTCATTGCCAATGAACTGTACTGAGGGTTTCAGTCCTCGTCTGTATCAAAATCGGCATTGCGTTCCGCTGCATGTTCAAGAGCCGCATCGGCTTCACCTTGGGTCGCATATGGACCCATCCGCTCAGAGTTTGGGCAGCCTTCTTCTGGCTCGGACTTCATGTGCTCTAGGCAGTAGTACCAACTCATGTCTCTCCCTTATGAATCTCGATCGTGGTTGCTCAAACAAATATGTGACGTTTCGGTCCCGAGTCTAACGAGCATTAGACTGCCGCCATGAGTCTGCGCACGCGTGCACCACTAGTACCCGGAGTCTTAGGGCCTGGACGAACGGTCCCGGTAAATATTGCCCGCCCAGAATACGTGGGTAAGCGCGGGCCAAGTCCATTCACCGGGCCAGAGGTTCAGACCGAAGAGACGATTGACGCCATGCGAATTGCCGGGCGAATTGCCGCGAATGCACTCCAAGAAGTGGGTAGGGCAATCTCCCCTGGCATCACAACCGAGGAACTTGATCGGGTTGGACACGAGTACCTGTGTGACCATGGGGCTTACCCGTCAACTTTGGGGTACCGCGGATATCCCCGCAGTCTTTGTGCCTCACTCAACGAGGTGATCTGCCATGGAATTCCTGACACAACCGTGCTTGAAGATGGTGATATCTGCAATATCGATATCACGGCATTCATTGGCGGGGTTCACGGAGACACCAATGCAACATTCCTGTGCGGAGACGTTGACGAGGAAGCACGCCTCCTTGTCGAGCGAACCAAGGAAGCAACCATGCGTGCAATCGCAGCGGTGCAACCGGGGCGCCCGGTCAACGTCATTGGTCGAGTAATCGAAAGTTACGCAAAAAGATTCAACTACGGGGTAATTCGAGACTTCACCGGTCATGGAATCAGTACTTCATTTCACAGCGGCCTGGTAATCCCACATTTTGATGACCCAAACGCGGACCAAGAAATGAAAGTGGGCATGACCTTCACGATCGAGCCCATGCTCACACTGGGAACAATCGCATTCGACATGTGGAAGGACGACTGGACCGCAACCACCAAAGACAAGAGTTGGACCGCACAATTTGAGCACACTTTGGTAGTTCGCGAAAATGGTGCAGAGATCCTCACCCTTGCCGATCCCACCACCTAGACTCCTGCCTACGATGACTTTCACACTCTCAATTGATGTTGGCGGCAGTGGAATTAAAGCCATGGTTCTCAACGAACGATGTGAATCTGTCTCTGAGCGATCTCGGCGTGAAACCCCCTACCCCTGTCCCCCTGAACTATTTCTGCAGATAGTAAGCGAATTAGTGGCAGACCAACCTTTATTTGATCGGGTCTCGGTCGGTTTCCCCGCGATCGTGCGCAATGGTCACATTTATCGCGCCACCGCGTATTCACGAGCAGTAAAAAGTGGTCCCCGAGATCCGGAACTTTTTGCCCTTTGGAATGGCTTCCCACTCCAAGACCGGATCTCCGAACTTGTGAAAGTTCCCGCTCTTGTTATCAACGATGCTGATATGCAGGGGTGTGCGGTCGTAACGGGAGTAGGGATGGAATTTGTCGTTACTTTGGGTACGGGGGTGGGTACCGGAGTTTTCAATAACGGCCACCTCCTCCCGCACATGGAATTGTCGCACGGATCTTTTGCCGGAACCAATATCGACATTGCCCTGGGAGACGCGCAACGAAAGGTGATCGGCAATAAAGAATGGCGGCCACTTGTCACGAAAGCCCTCATTGACTTTGACGCAATGTTTTTCCCTGACAAGATGTTCGTCGGTGGGGGTAACGCCAAACTCCTGCGAGAAGAGGACTTGATACCTGGCTGTGAGATCGTTCCCAACACCGCCGGTCTTATTGGTGGGGTTCGAGCATGGGAGTTAGCAATATGACCCGGTGGCTCAGTCAGAAGGAACAGGAATCTTGGCGTGCTTGGCTGGACATGACGCGCCTTCTCCCTGATCGACTCAGTCGTGAGCTGAGCGCCAAACATGGCTTGTCGGGCGCCGACTATGAAATCTTGGCGCAACTTTCAGAAAATCCCGACCGCCGTATCCGCATGAGTGACTTGGCCGATCGAACCCTCTCTTCGCGTAGTCGACTCACCCATCAATTCGACCGGTTAGCTAAACAAGGATTTGTCACACGAGAACCGTGCACCGATGACGGCCGTGGCTCATGGGCCGTACTTACCCAACTGGGATGGGAGAAAATTGATGGGGTGGCACCTGTGCACGTTGCTACCGTGCGAGAGCACTTCGTGGATCTATTGACCCCGAGTGAATTCGAGGAATTGGGCCGAATCTCGCGCAAAATTTCGGAGCATTTACAGAGCATAAATCTCGAGAACCGCGACTAACTCGAGGTGCACATCGCGAAATCACGGCCACTTGCATCAGTTGTCCACTGCACACTAATTGTCTGGCCATAAGCGTTCGAAAGTAGTTCCGATGTCAATATTTCCTTGGTAGATCCCGCGCCGACAATCGCATGTTCGCCCATCAGAATCACGTGCGTCGCTAGGCCTGAAATCCATGACAGATTGTGGCTGCTCACAACCAGCGTTCGACCCCGCTGATGCAGCCTGTGAAGCATGGCATCTAATTCTTTGTTGCCAATCAGGTCAAGATCTGAATCAGGTTCGTCAAAGAACATGAGTGGACAATCTTGGGCAATCACTCGAGCGATATGCACACGCTTGCGCTCACCACCCGAGAGTTGATTGATAGGACGATCGCGCAGGGATGTGACTTGGGTAGCCCGCATTGCGCTCTCCATGACGCTGTCATCTTCTTGCATCCGGTCGGTTCCACGCCATGGGGCGCGACCCCACGCCACAACCTCTGCGACCGTGAATCCAAAAGAAACCGCAAGGTCTTGCCCCAGAACTGAGCGTGCCCGAGCCAATTCCCGAACGTTTAGATCACGTATTGGCCGAGAGTTGAATTCGACAATCCCAGAATCGACTTTTTGCATGCCACTGAGAATTCCCATCAGGGTTGACTTCCCAGCGCCATTAGGGCCAATTACCGCGTGGATTTCGCCCTGGCCCACTTCAATGCTCACTGCATCAAGGCGAAGTTGTCCGCCCTCTCCGAGGACCGTGCACGAACGCGCAGCAAGAATCATGCCCAACCACCTTGCCTATTTCGAGCCCGACCAAGGAGGACGAAAAAGACCGGTGCTCCGACAATCGCCATCACACTGCCCACGGGGATTTCAACCGGACTCAATGCCAATCGTGCGATCGTATCTGCGAGCAACAGTACGACCGCACCTCCAAGGGCGCTGAGGACAAGCAATTGTCGATGAGCTGGACCAACTACTAACCGGATTGCATGTGGAACAACTAGGCCTAAGAATGCGATTATCCCGACCACAGCTACTCCGGCCGCCGTGAGTAGAACGGCAGCTAGTATCGCGAGTGTGCGCACACGGGTAACAGAAACTCCACTGGCATAAGCTCCTTCGTCTCCCAAAGCCAGTAAGTCCAAAGAGGGTGCAAGGTAGAAAGCCAGCACAACCCCAATTGCGACCGCGGGCCACATTGAGTTCACCCCCGCCCAATTGCTCAAAGCAAAGGAACCGGTGGTCCAGAAGGTCACTGAACGCACTCCAGCGAGGTCACTCATGGAAGAAACGATTGCAATAACTGCTGCACCGAACGCACTTACCGCAATTCCAGCGAGGAGAACCGTGACAACTTCTATTCGACCGTTGCCGCGAGAAACCCACACCACAACGGCCATTGCAATACTGGAACCAACAACAGCTGCAGTCGTGACCCCAATTGAATTGAATGGCAGCCCAATTGCAGCCCCAAGAACCGCACCTAACGCCGCTCCTGCGGAAACGCCAACTAACGCCGGGTCAGCGAGCGGGTTTCGTAACGAACCCTGTAGCAAAACACCCGCGCTCGCTAAGCCGATCCCAACCAGTATTGCTGCGATGGTTCGAGGCAACCTGATGTTCCAGATAACAACCGAATCAGCACCTGCCGAACCGAACCTCAGTGAGATGGCAACCAGGACAATCAAAATCAGCGTTAGAGCGATTCCCAGTACCCAAGCCTTGCCAGCCCTTGTCATTGGGCATTCAACTCAGAAAATGCCTGATTGAGCGCAACAACAAGTTCACCCGTTCGCGGACCAAATGACAACAACATTGTGTCCTCTACTGCAATAACAGATCGGGATGCGGCCGCCTTTGTTTGAGCCACCCCGGGCAACTGCAGTAGACCATCAATTCCGCCAACCGACTTCAAGCCATTAGTCATCACAAGCAATACATCGGGGTCGAGTTTGATAAGTTCTTCGGCGCTTAACGGAGTGAAAGCTCCAAGTTGTGCTTGTTCACCAACGTCAATGCCACCAGCCTCATTGATCATTGAATCGGCGCCCGAGCCGGCTCCCCCGAGAAGATAGATGGCCGAGGTCCCCCGTAAATAAAGAAATGCGACCTTGGGAGTTGGTGACAATGGCGACTGTTGCGTTCCCGAAGTCAGCGTCGATACGTATTCCACCGCCTGGGCAGGTGCTCCAACTGCACTTCCTATTGCACTAACTTTGGAGCCAATGTCAGCGATCGTCCAGGCTTCGGAAACCTCAACAACTTTTATACCAGCACTCTTTATTGCATCAATCGCTTCCTGCGGCCCACTGGAAGCGTCAATGAGCACCAGATCCGGGTTGAGCGCGATGACACTCTCCGCATTGATTTCATGTCCACTTGTGACAATCGGCGTGCCTGATATTTCGGGTGCGTTACTGGTTTCATCTCGCCCCACAATTTGGGATCCACCACCGAGTGCAACAACTACTTCACCCGAACCGTTTGCAATCGTCACTATTCGCTGCGCTGCACTTGATGGCCACGGTTCTCCGAAGGGATCCGCAAAAGCGACATCCGACGACGTAATCTCAATCGGACGAATAGCAGATCCAGAGCTTTGCGATTGTGGGGTTTGAGAAGTGGGCTCACTCGCGCAACCGCTGAGTAACGACAAAACGAAACCTGTGACTGCAATTCCGAGCACCGCAATCCCAAATTTCCTCACAAGGACATTATCAAGGCTTGGGTGATTGCGTTCCCGGCACGTTGTCGGGATCGGCCGACAACGTGTCAGGCAACCCTGCTTCACAATGCCTAACCTTTCCCTCGTGAGAAGACCCCGCAGATTCCAGAAGCTTGCGGTTACCTCAGTGATGTGTGGAGTAATGTTGCTGCCCGCATTCAATTCCATGGCTGGGGCCACTGTGGTTCCGACAAAGACCACAAAAAGCGGATCTGCCACGTTATCCGCGACTCCGGTTAAGAACTTGAATTCGACGAATGCGCGCGTGAAGGTTAAAGGCAAGGGCTTTGATCAACGCATCGGGATTTACATCGGTTTATGCGTC
>CAMAVT010000128.1 GCA_945861775.1 Bifidobacterium breve | reverse complement strand
GCGGCGGTCACTTCTTCTTCAGGCAGACCCAGTAAATCCGCAACGGCCGCTGGCCCCGCCGCCTTACGAACTGCCAGTCCGTGAACTGATAAAAATTCAATGTCGGTCATATTGCCGCCCTTCACTAGACACGATTCCGATTCCGAATCACACATTAAGTTAAGTGGATCTTCAAGTGGATCATTCTGTTCTGAACTCGTCCGAGAAATCGGGAAATCAGTGTGTTGTTCCACACACTCATTCGATAATGGGATTCTCGTATTTCTCGATCGATTTTGCGGTCAGAACATAATCTTTTATTCTATTGTGTTAAAACTAACGTATGTTAGTCTAGTGCAAGATCTGGCAGATTATCATAAAGGCTCTCGAAAGGACAATCGTTAATGAAGCGCACTATTTTCAACGAAGATCACAATGCCTTTCGCAAAAGTTCTCGGGCCTTCGTCGAGCGGACCCTTGAGCCCGGATACGCATCATTTGTTGATAACAAGGAGATCTCGAGAGAAGTTTGGATTGAAGCCGGACGCAATGACCTCTTGGGACTTGATGTTCCGGAAGAGTTTGGTGGTGTCGATGCTGGGGACTACCGTTTCAATGCTGTACTCGGCGAAGAACTCGCTCACGCTTCAATGGCATTCAACTCGTGCTTCCAGATGCACTTCGATGTCACACTGCCCTACATCGTCAAGTACGGGACTACCGAGCAGAAACAACGCTGGTTGCCGGGAGCGTGTTCGGGCGAGATTCTCACTACGGTGGCTATGACCGAGCCCTCCGGTGGATCCGATCTGGCCGCCCTTCGCACGAACGCTGTGCAATCCGGTACCGATTGGATAATTAATGGCTCCAAAACTTTTATTACAAACGGTTACACGGCCGATTTGGTTATTGTTGCCGTCAAAACCAGTCCGGACAAGGGCGCAAAAGGAATCACCTTGTTTGCGGTAGAAGAGGGAATGCCCGGTTTCGAGCGCGGACGAAAGCTCGACAAGGTAGGGCAGCCCGAAGCCAACACCGCTGAACTCTTTTTCCAAGATGTAAGAGTCCCTGCCGAAAACGTCATCGGTGAAGTAGATCGCGGTTTCATCCAAATGATGGAACAACTACCTCAAGAACGAATTGGTGCAGCCGTCGGTAACCTCGCCCATGTTGCCGCGATCCTTGATGAAACTCTCGAGTATGCCAAGGAGCGTCAAGCTTTCGGGCAATCAATCGGTTCATTCCAGCACAATAAGTTTTTGCTGGCCGAGCTGTACACCAAAATAGATGTGAGTCAGGTATATGTCGACGCTTGCGTATTGGCCCACTCAGAGGGAGAACTTTCCGCAGTTGACGCTGCAAAAGTAAAGTATTGGACAGCTGACGTTCAAAATGATGTGCTCGATGCCTGTGTACAGCTCTACGGTGGTTACGGCTACATGCGCGAATATCGGGTGGCACAAGCCTGGATGGACGCCCGGGTAACCAAGATCTGGGGCGGAACTAACGAAATCATGAAGGAAATAATCGGGCGAGACTTAGGTCTGTAACGCCAGTAAACAATCACACACATCCATTCAACCTCAAACAAGGAATCCCATGCCAAACTTGACGTTTAACTTTGCGAAACAAACCGTGATCATTACCGGAGCCGCACGCGGTGTTGGGCTTGAACTCGCTCGATTCTTTGCTGAGGCCGGCGCCAACGTCGTGGCCGTCGACTTTGATGGTGATGTCCTAACAAGTGCGGTAGCAGATTTCAATGCCGTTGCTATCCAGGGCGATGTCAGTAGCACTGTTGACGTCCAGCGCGTTGTTGACGCCACTATCGAACAATTCGGTCAAATAGATATTTTGGTCAACAATGCTGGCATCCTCCGCGATGGTGTTCTGTGGAAGATGACCGATGAGGATTGGGATGCAGTCTTGGCAGTTCATGCTGGTGGAACTTTTAAGTTCACGCGTGCTTGCGTCCCACATTTTCGTGCGCGATCCTACGGACGAATCATCAACGTGACTTCCTACACCGGATTGCGTGGCAACACCGGACAGGCTAACTACGCCACCGCGAAAGCTGGGATCATTGGCTTCACAAAGACTGCTGCAAAAGAGCTGGCACGTTTCGGGATTTCCGTCAATGCGATCTCACCGAACGCTGAGACGCGCATGGTTGCGGCAATTCCGCCAGAAAAATTAGCTGAACTCGCAGCGGCAATTCCCATGGGTCGTTTTGCACAACCGTCAGAAATGTGTGCCGCCGTGGGTTTCCTAGCCTCAGACATCTCGGGTTACATTACCGGCGTGGTTTTGCCCGTTGATGGTGGAATTTCAATGTAAGTATGGTCAGTCTGAGATAAGCCTTGGCTAGTCTGAGATAAGCCTTGGCTAGTCTGAGATAAGCACTGAACGTAAAACTTCAAGGGTGTCTTTGGAAACCCCGATGGATTGCAGATATTCATCTCCCGACCCATACTCGCTATGAAGTCCATCGAGGAATCCACTCATGGTCTCCGGGGCAGAGTCTTGAACCCCCGGAGGTTGTTTATCGAGGAACGCGCCGTAACTCTCGAGGCGCACTAACCGAGAGTGCACCAGCGGATATGTTTCACGGGATCGCACATAATCAGCAACAATGGCTTCACGCTGAACGTTTATTGCATCCAGAATCACCGCGACTACAACACCGGTCCGGTCCTTGCCGGCCGCGCAATGAACGACGGCGGGAAGACCCTCGTTTGCCATAACTTCAGCGATAGTTGCAAAGGCATCGCTACTCACCATGAGAAAACCTAAATAGTGTGGCACCAACATTTCTTGAGTGATCAGCGGGACGGCTGTTCCGGGAACACTTGGATCCACACTGCTCAAAGGAACATTTACATGCCGGACCTCACTGTGGTTTTCCAGGGGGCCGCGACCCTCGCGGACCACTTCGCCCTCGAGCCGGAGGTCGATCACGGTTCGAAGTCCGACTTCTTTTGCCAGCCGATGGGCATCGGAATCGTCCAGTTCCTGCAAAGTGTCACTGCGGAAAAAGCGACCCGCTCTGACCCGACCACCTTGTGTTGTCGGCAACCCGCCAAGATCACGCCAGTTGTACGCCAGTTCGGGTGTCCATGACGTGTCCATTTTTCCCAGTATACATCTGATGTCTCTATGCGATGGATACGTCAACCGACTAGACTCGAAAGAGAAAAAACATCCACATCATGAGGAGTAAAAGTTATGCGTGACGCAGTCATCGTCGGAGCTGTTCGCAGTCCCATTGGAGTGGGTAAGCCCGAGAAAGGCTCCCTAAGCGGCATCAACCCGGTTGACCTCTCCGCCATGGTGCTCGAAGGACTGATGGCACGCACGGGAGTGGACCCCGCTCTGGTCGACGACGTTATTTGGGGATGTGTCTCGCAAGTTGGCGAACAATCATTTAACATCGGTCGAAATGCGGCGCTTGCTGCCGGTTTCCCCGAGTCTGTACCCGGTGTGACCGTGGATCGCCAGTGTGGCTCGAGTCAGCAAGCGGCACACTTCGCAGCCGCAGGAGTTATTGCCGGCCAGTACGACATGGTGATCGCCGGTGGCGTTGAATCCATGTCCCGCGTCCCCATGTTCTCAAATACAGTGGGTGGCGACGGTCCTTTCGGGCCGCGCATGTTGGATCGCTACGAAAACAATCTCGTCCCACAGGGAATCAGCGCCGAGATGATCGCCGCTAAATGGGGTCTTTCGCGAACTGACCTTGACGAACTCGCAGTGGCATCACATGCGCGCGCAGCAGCAGCCACTGAATCGGGAATCTTTAGTGAAGAGATCATCCCAATAACTACCGCGGCCGGAATCATTTCGACTGACCAAGGAATCCGCCCGGGTACCAGCCTGGAGGGACTCGCCGCGCTGAAGACCCCGTTCCAAGAAGGTGGTGTTGTCACTGCGGGTAACGCCTCCCAGATATCCGACGGTGCAGCAGCCCTACTCATCACAACATCTGAGCGTGCCGCCGAATTGGGGCTCACACCACTAGCCCGATTCCACACCTTCGCGCTTGCCGGAGTAGATCCAGTAATCATGCTGACAGGTCCCATTCCCGCAACACAAAAAGTTCTTCAACGCAGCGGCTTGTCTATCTCAGACATTGGTGCCTTCGAGGTCAATGAGGCTTTTGCTTCCGTGCTGGGAGCCTGGCTAAAGGAGACCGGGGCCTCACACGAGTTGACCAACATCAATGGAGGTGCGATGGCACTCGGTCACCCCCTCGGTGCTTCCGGGGCACGGGTAATGACCACGCTCGTCCACCAGATGCGCCGAAGCGGAGCTCGTTACGGTCTGCAATCAATCTGTGAGGGTGGCGGCATGGCCAATGCCACAATCCTCGAGCTTCTGTAGGGAGTCCCAAATGGTCAACAAGGTTTGCGCCAGTGCAGCCGAAGCGCTTTTGGACATCAGTGATGGTGCGACTATTGCTGTTGGAGGCTTTGGCCTGTGCGGCATTCCTAGTGTCCTGATCAATGAGCTTCTGCAGTCGGCACCAACGGACCTGCGGGTGGTGAGCAACAACTGTGGAATTGATGACTGGGGGCTCGGCCTACTACTTCGAGCTGGGCTTATTTCACGAATGACTTCCTCTTATGTTGGAGAGAACAAAGAGTTCGAGCGTCAATACCTTTCCGGTGAACTCGAGGTCGAGCTGGTACCGCAAGGAACCCTCGCCGAACGTTTGCGGGCCGGTGGCGCCGGGATTCCGGCCTTCTACACGCCAGCAGGAGTGGGAACCTTAATCGCCGAAGGAGGGATGCCACTGCGTTACAACTCGGATGGCTCGGTGGCAATTGAGTCCGCACCCAAGGTTGTCGGAACCTTCGACCTCGATGGCGTACCCAATGAGTACGTTCTTGAGCACGGCATTCGTACCGACTTTGCCCTAGTTCGGGCAAGTGTTGGCGATACGGCCGGAAACTTGGTTTTCCACCAAAGTACCAGGAATTTCAACGCGCTCGCTGCGGCTGCAGGGCGAATCACTATCGCCGAGGTAGAGCAACTCGTGGAGCCTGGGCAGATCGACCCCGAACTCGTCCACACGCCAGGAATCTTTGTGCAGCGCATTGTTCCGCTCACCGCGGAACAGGCCGCCGACAAGCGGATCGAACGCCGCACAGTGAGGAGCACCCCATGAGTTGGACTCGCGAGCAGATGGCCGTCCGAGTCGGTCAAGAGCTCCAAGACGGGCAGTACGTAAACCTTGGAATTGGCCTGCCAACCCTTATCCCCAACCACCTACCTTCAGGTGTGAATGTGATTTTGCAGAGCGAGAATGGCATCTTGGGAACCGGGGCTTATCCCGATGAAAATGAAGTCGACGCCGACCTGATTAACGCAGGAAAAGAAACGGTGACGATTCTTCCCGGTGCATCATTTTTTGACTCAGCAACTAGTTTCGCGATGATCCGTGGCGGCCATATCGATGCCGCTGTCCTCGGTGCCATGCAAGTTTCCACAGCAGGTGACCTCGCTAACTGGATGATTCCCGGCAAGATGGTTAAGGGGATGGGTGGCGCAATGGACCTGGTCCACGGTGCTAAGCGCGTCATAGTGATGATGGAGCACGTTGCCAAAGATGGAACCCACAAGATCGTAGATACCTGTGACCTTCCGCTCACTGGCCGCAAGGTTGTTCATCGGATCATTACAGACTTGGCCGTCATCGATGTCACACCCGAAGGTCTCGTTCTTCGTGAAACCGCACCCGGTGTAGATCCTGAGCAAGTTCAGTCTGCAACAGGGCCCACCTTGATCATTGCCGAGGACTACAAGCAAGCATGAGTAACAAGCATGAGTAACAAGCATGAGTAAGTTGTCATCCGCGAGTTTCAAGATTGACTCAAACTTTGGCACCGGATCGACGGGCAACGTCCAAAGCATTCGGGATTTGGCAACATCCACGCAGGAATCAGGATTCGATGCAATCTGGTCCTCCGAGGCCAAGCACGATCCATTCCTCCCTTTACTCGTTGCCGCAGAGGCCACAAGCACTCTGACTGTCGGAACATCTATCGCGGTCGCCTTCGCTCGCTCCCCGATGACCCTCGCCCAAACGGCTTACGATCTCCAGTTCCTCACCAAGGGAAGGTTCATCCTTGGGCTCGGCAGCCAAGTGAAACCCCACATCCAGCGGCGATTCTCAATGCCGTGGAGTGAACCAGCTCCACGAATGCGCGAATACGTTCAAGCACTTAAAGCGATCTGGACAGCATGGCAAGAGGAAACACCACTGCGCTTTGTTGGGGAGCACTACAAACATACGCTGATGACACCGTTTTTTTCGCCCGATTCACATTCATTTGGCCCACCGCCCGTCTACGTCGCCGCCGTTGGATCAGTCATGACCAAGGTTGCAGGTGAAGTAGCCGACGGCGTGATCTTGCACGGCTTCACAACCCGCCGCTATATCGATGAAGTCTCACTTCCCGCCGTTTCTGCAGGCTTGAAACAAGCGAATCGCGACGAGGGGGCCTGCGCAATAAGTCTCATGGGTTTTGTCGTTAGTGGAGATACGAGTGAGGAAATGGACCGGGCGGCAGCAGCTGTACGAGCGCAAATCGGTTTCTATGGCAGTACACCGGCTTACCGTGCCGTACTCGAACTACACGGTTGGGGTGAACTGGCCGACACACTTTCCGACCTCGCACGCCAAGGTGGTGAGGCTTGGGCGACTATGGGAGAACATATCTCCGATTCAGTATTGGAGGAGTTTGCGGTGATTGCCCCGCGCAATGAATTAGCAGCGGCAATCACCCTACGTTTCGAAGGTGTTCTCGACCGGTTCTCTTTCTATGTTCCCTATGAGGTTCCCAATGGTTTTTGGGACCCGGTCGTTCGCGACTTGCG
>CAMAVT010000127.1 GCA_945861775.1 Bifidobacterium breve | reverse complement strand
GGATCCTGAGCCCGGATCCCTCTATGAAGTTGGTGCGGTTGGCAAACTGGTCCAGCACGATTTTCGTGGAGACATCCGATCCGCTGACACGGTGAGAGAAGCCCTTGAGGCAACATCACCTGACGCCGTGTATCACTTGGCTGCCCAACCGCTGGTTCGCGAGTCATACCGAGATCCACGCGCCACCATGGAGACCAACGTCATGGGAACCTTCAATGTGCTCGAGGCCCTTTTGGGTGTTCCTTCGATTCAAGCGTCAGTAATCATCACAACCGACAAGGTGTACCGGAATGTGAATCAAGTCCAGGGGTACATCGAGTCTGATCCACTCGGGGGTCACGACCCCTACAGCGCTTCAAAAGCAATGGCAGATATTTTGACACAGTCATGGATGCTGAGTTTCCCGGGCTCACCCATGGCAATCGGTCGTGCCGGCAATGTGATCGGCGGGGGTGATGTCTGCCAAGACCGTCTCATGCCTGACCTTATGCGCGGGTTTTCTGAGGGTTCTGATGTTTCCTTGCGTTACCCCGAGGCTGTCAGACCGTGGCAACATGTTTTGGACTGTCTCACCGGATATCAACTCCTCATGCAAGAACTGCTGGCTCACAATCCCACTGTTCTGAAGCAGCCAACCTGGAATTTTGGCCCTGGTCCAGCAAACTTCAGAACAGTTGGTGAAGTCGCTGACCTTGCGGCACAGATGTGGGGTTCACCTACTTCGTGGTCGGTGCCTGCGCAAGCCCACCCATATGAGGCGGAATTGCTCGCCCTCGACGCCAACGCGGCTCGCCAGCAATTAGCTTGGGTTGATCGGTTGGACTTCAGTCAAGCGATTGAGTGGACCGTTGAGTGGACCAAGAATGTAAATGCCGGGATGGATCCACGCGCGGTCACAAACTCACAAATTGATCAATATATTTCGTTGGTGAACCAATGAGCGACGACAGCGTGGCGTTGGATCCGGTAACAGGAACACGGGTGGGTGAAACTCGCCGGGATCGGACGTTGCTCGAGTCAGTACGCGCCTCACTAGCGCTACTTACAAAGCGGGATCGCCGCTTATTTGGTTTGGCCACTATTGCCCAGATGCTGCTCAGCATTCTTGACCTCGCAGGCATTATTTTAATTGGGGCAATCGGGGCCGTGGGTATCTCCGGAATCGACCCAAACGCTCTACCCGACTCACTCCTGGACTGGAAGGAAAGATTTGGGTTAGAGGGCCTGACCGCCTCGCAACTCATTGGCCTGCTGGCCGCAACTGCGGTTGTACTTTTACTGACCAAAACTTTACTTTCAGCATTGATCACCCGACGTATGTTTCGATTCCTTGCTAACCGTCAAGCAGATGTTTCAGCTCGACTGGCTCGGAAAATTCTGAGTCGACCACTCCTTGAAGTGCAGCGGTGGAGTACATCAGAAGTGCTCTATGCACTCACCGGCGGTGTCTCAGCAGCAATAACGACCTTGTTGGGGTCAACACTCATTATTGCCACCGAGGTTTTTCTCTTTGTGATTATTGGTATCGGTCTTTTCATTGTCGACCCACTACTCACCATCAGCGCCGCCGGATTCTTTGCATTGATCGTTTACTTCCTACAAATCTGGTTGGGTCGCGCATCCTCGCGTAATGCTTCGATCCAAGCCAACCGCGGAATGTCCACGATCACCACAGTGTCCGAAGCGCTCACCACTTACCGTGAAACCACCGTGTTACACCGACGCGATTTCTACATTGATCGATTTGATCGGCTCGCACGTGAATCCGCTCGGGCAGGTGCAACCAATGCATTCCTTGCGGAAATCCCGAAATACGTCCTCGAGTCGGCTTTAGTTGTCGGTGCATTTGTTTTGGCGCTCGTGCAGTTCCTCACCAAGGACCTTGCAGCAGCGGCAGCAATAGTTGGCTTGTTCCTCGCCGCCGGATTCCGGATTATCCCGGCACTTCTGCGACTTCAAGGCGCCGGGATTTCGATTCGTTCCGCGGCCGCTGCTGCCCGCAAGACTTTTGAATTGGCGTTTTGGTTCGGCCTCAAAGACGGACAAGGGGAAACCAATAACCAAATCAGCGATTCACAAGCCCGGGCGATCCGTGAAAGAATTGCCGCGGGGCATGGGGACTTCAATGCCGAGGTTGTGGTCAATGACGTGAGCTTGATTTACCCTGACGCTGAACGACCAGCCGTACTTGGTGCTTCCGCCAGAGTTAGTTCTGGTCGATCCCTGGCCTTGGTGGGAAGTACGGGAGCTGGGAAATCAACACTCGCTGATCTTGTGTTGGGTGTTTTAGAACCTGACTCTGGTGAAGTTTTAATCAGTGGAGTTCCACCACGCGAGGCTGTCGTTCGCTGGCCCGGAGCGATCGCATACGTTCCGCAAAGTGTTGGCCTAACTGAGGGAACCGTGCGTGAAAATGTTGCGTTGGGTTTGCCTGACCTTGCAATTGATGATGATCTCGTTTGGGAGGCGCTGGAGCGAGCTCACCTTGCTGAGTTCCTGCGAGATACTCGCGAAGGCCTGCAGACTGTAATTGGTGAGCGAGGGGTTCGCCTCAGCGGAGGGCAACGCCAACGACTGGGGATTGCGCGTGCGTTATACACGCGACCACGCTTACTCGTACTTGACGAAGCCACCAGCGCTCTCGACGCGGAGACCGAACAGGCAATTACCGAGACACTGCGTGAACTCGAAGGTGATGTCACCACAATCACTATTGCTCACCGACTCGCCACGATTCGCTTCGCCGACGAAGTGGTGTTTATGCGCCACGGTGTGATCGAAGCGCGCGGATCCTTCGAAGAAGTCCGTGCAAGCACGCCTGACTTTGAGCGTCAAGCACAACTTCTGGGACTGTAAGGCTGACTGTGGCTATTTTCCTAGCATCTTTGGTGATTTTCATTCAAATTGCTACAGGGGCTCTCTTCCTTCTGCTCATCCCTGCGTTAAATATGAGAAGCAAATATGCAATCACGGGGCTTGGTCTTGCAATCGGGACTCTACTGTCAATGCTTTCTTCAGTTCTCCTCAATTCAACCGCATTAGCGTCTATGGCTTGGTTCATTCCAACCATCTTGGTGGGCTTGGTCTGCACACTGAGAATTCCCGCACTGCGCCAACAATTACGCGAATTTCAGGTACAGCGAAGTGAATCTATAGCGGTTACAGTCGGGCTTGCTGCCGGACTGATCTTGCTTGCGATTAATTGGATTCGGGTGCCACTGAGTTCAATTCGCTCGGGATCATCCGTTGACATGTATTTCCTCGAAGCGCTCTCACGTGGGATCAGTCAATTTGGACCCGATCACAGTATTTTGATGTCGGGTGGAAGTCTCAGGTATCATTGGTTCACCTACGGGTGGGCCGGAGAGCTCACCCAAGTAGCTGGCCTAGATTCTTTTGTTGCCCTAACGCGATTCCTTCCCCTTGTCGCACTTCTCGGTATGGTCCTCATTGCAGCTTCGTGGGCCGCATCGATTCGAATTAATAACAAGGTGAGCCCGTGGTGGGTTCCATCTCTTGCCGCTCTCTTGATCGTCGTCGGCGGCTATACCGGTGCTCTCTACGGTGTAATTCTCAATTTCGATTCGCCTTCACAATCACTCACCACCGTTTGGCTCCTCGGACTTGTTTTTCTGTTCCTTCACGGCTTAAGAACGGAATCGCGACTGGCACTTATGTTTATCGGATTGGCTATCGGTCTACTAGCTCTCGGCACAACCGGAGGGAAAGCCAGCCACGCCGTTGTTGGGCTCGGTGGGATTGGACTGGTAGTGATCACCTCGCTCCTGTTTCGCAAAAGTGATTGGAAGAGGGCTATGTCACTCGGACTGGCTGCCGCCCTCGGAATCGGGATTGCGTATTTTTGGGTTCTGTTTGGTGTTGGAGTTCAGGAGAACCTCTCCGAAGTCATCGCGGTACGTGCATCCACCTGGCAAGGCCTGGATCCTGTTGCCGGTAAATGGGGGCCGTTGCTGGGCACGATCGCAATGCTGTTGGCGATCATTGCTCGGCTCGCAGGAAGCACTTGGTTATTCACAACTGCCAGTGGGAGAAAGTCACCTGAACTTGTATTTTCATTGGGCGCCTTTCTCACTGGCGCGCTCGCGCTACTTTTTTTGCGAGAGGGAATCAACGAATTGTGGTTCCTGCTTGCGGCATCGGCACCTATCGCGGTGATCTCTGCGTACGGCGTGGGTCAAGCGCAAATTTTGCTTACTGGCAGGATCGGGAAGCGCAGAGCAGTGTCAATAACCCTTCTCATTGCTGGAATTGCTTCCTTTGGTTCACTTCTGCTGAGCCGGAATTGGGTTTTCGAATCAATCCCCCTCACTTTTTTCCAGTGGCCAGGTGTCCTGTTCTGGCTAGCAATAGTTTCAGTGTGGTTCGTAATACCGATGCTCGCGATCCTGGTTTTGCGAAAGCTGCCCGAGACAAGGCAGCAATCGCTTCAGTCAATCGCACTCCCGATTCTTGCGGTGAGCGTCAGCGCATTAGTACTGACATCAATACTCACTCGACCATCCGTTTTATGGACAGAGTCACGTCCCCTGAATACGGGGTTTGGAATAGTGCAACCGAGTGACCCGTCTGGAGCAGGCGAGAACAAGGCGTCCGAGCGCCCTGTTGATTCACTTGGGTTAGAGCCTGGGCTCAATGCGGCAGATTGGTTGAAAAGGAATTCCCGAGTGGAGGATGTAGTTGCAACCAACCGTCCAGATAGCTCCTTCATTCCAGCCTTTGCCGGTAATCAGATGTACTTAGCCGGTGCGCCATACCAATATGGGCTCGGTGCAGCAGACCAGCGAGTTGAAATAGAACGTCGTTCACTCCTGTCTCGAAGCTTGACGACGGGGCTAAATGAAGGGTTGCTGAATGCCCTCTGTCAAGACGGTGTTGATTTTGCCTGGATCGAAGCCCCAACCGACTCTTTTGCGGCCATGGATGTGGTTGCATCCGAGTCTTTTGAAAACATCACTCTCTACGACCTGCGTCAATACTGCACCCTCGACTAGAAGAAAATCGTGCCGTAAGCAGACATCTGTGGCGCTCTGAATGAATGCTTTCCCCCGATCACATCTACTTTGGAATGTTCTCAAACCCATTTTTTGGAAAAATCAAAATACGCGGTAGTGACCCATTTCTGAAGGTAAGTCAGGAGTCAACGCGCATTCTTCCCATCATTCGGCGTACCCTTTTCGTTAGTAGTAAATGTCGAGCCTAGTGAATCAGGAGTCTACGTGTCACTCATCAGTCAACTGGCAGATCGGGCAACCGGAGGTCGGATCACTAAGCGCGACTTCGAGAACAGGCTAGAAAGGTACTCGGCGACAGGAAAAAGCGCCGCCGGTGACGCTGAATCCTTGAACGATGCCTTTCTCAAATCCGCTGGGGCTTGGCTCACAGAGGGTTCACGCGAGATCGCAACCCGCAATGGGCGTTCTGACTTCTCCGACGCTGAGGACTTTCTCCACCTGTGGCAGGAACCGGAGTCCATGGAGCGTGCCTTGAATCAGCTGAATGTTGATGGTTATGCGATCTTGGACACCAAATTTTCTCTCGAGATAGTGCAGGAACTCGCCACCTATTTTGCATCTGCGCCATGCACGTTGACCTCGGATCAAGAGTTGAACATGGCCCCTGAGGATCGCGTCGTCGTTGATTTTGAGAATCCGCTAGCGGTGAAGTACTCCGTCGATACAAATACAGTTTTAATGAACGCCACGGTGCGCAAGATGCTTCTTGACCGGGGTCTACTTCAGATTGCGCAGGAGTATCTAGGTTCAACCCCCATTGTGGACATCGTCACCGCTTGGTATTCCTTCCCGACAGCGAACCCGAGTCACGAGGCAGCTCAACTTTTCCATTTTGATCTCGACCGTGTCCGCTGGCTCAAGGCCTTTTTCTTGCTTACCGATCAAACAATTGAAACTGGCGCGCATGTCTATATTCCTGGAACGCAACGAGATGGTGGGATTTCTTCTGATCTGTTGGCTAAGGGGTACACCCGATTAGAGGACCCAGAAGTTGAGGCTTTCTATCCCAAAGAGTCGTGGAAATCCATGGTGGCCCCTGCCGGTTCGATTCTCCTCGAAGACACCCGCGGGTTACACAAGGGGATCACTCTGCAACGAGATCACCGTCTCATGCTGCAGTTTGAATACACCCAGACCCTTTTTGGTCATGTTCCATTTCTTGCAACAGTGCCGTTGGACGATTACCAGGATGAGTACTGGAACGCCATGAAGATCAATCACCCAGAAGTTTTTGCGGCGCTGAGTCGATAAGCGCGTTTATTCAGTCGTTGGGCAGCGATCCTGGTGGCTACCCTCACCGGTTGTTCCCAAAGCCACTTGAGTTTTTCCTGCCTTGGAGATAAGTAGCGGCGCTTAATCTCTTCACTCTCGTTGAGGGACTGACTGAGATCACTCACCGTGAGTGATTCGGGGTGCCACCGAAAACACGAGACAACCTGGTCGACAGGTATAAATTCACCTTGATTCTTCAGCTTCAAAAGTAGATCCAGATCAAATGCGTGGCTCAGACTTTCGTCTACGCCGCCCACCAAGTCCCACGCCTCTTTGCGAATCAACATTCCGGGCTGCGGGATCAAGTCCGGTCCCCATGTAAGGATGCGGTCAGCCCACTTACCGGCCTTGCTCACCCAGAGTTCTTTTCCTTGAGGGTCGATATACCGGCAGGATCCATAGGCGACTACTGCACGTGGATTGGCCCTGAGAGCTCCGATTGTGGCTCCAAGGGAATGATTCGTGAGTAAGTCGTCATCACCCAACCAATTCACATAGCGGTGCTGCATCCCGGCTGCGGAAACCCCAAGATTTATTGCGGCGGGGAGTGAGCCAGGGTCATCAATCACCTCGGCGCCGAACTCATGGGATAGTGCTCGGGCAACTGTT
>CAMAVT010000126.1 GCA_945861775.1 Bifidobacterium breve | reverse complement strand
GAAATATCGACATGATCCATATGTACGGGGGTCAACACCATCACCATCACCATTACGAGGTGCCCAACGGAAATTGCCCCGATTCCTAGGACGGCACGTGGTCGGGTTCGCAGGTGTTCAATCCCATCGCGCAACTTGGGGTGTGCAATTTTTATCCCCGGGTCAAGGTCCTGTCGCAGCTTGGTTGCGAGCAAAAAAGGGTCGGGGCGCAATGCCACCAGCAGGACAACCACCGCACACGTGAGCGCTAGCCCAGAGATTACATAGGCCCCCGCCAATTCTGGTAGCCCCAATCTCGAGCCCACCGAGCCGCTGAAGTTGAGGAGGTTCGGCCCGAGTACCGCACCAATGGTGGTTGCCCAAACAACATAAGAAAGTGAACGGGCTCGGTTCTGGGGCGTTGCCAGATCTGTCGCGGCATAGCGAGCCTGCAGATTTGCCGCACTTGCCACGCCGACAAATAATGTCCCAAAAAGCACAAATGCAACCTGAGAGTGGACAGCCCCGACAATCACCAGAATCGCGCCGATGATTCCCAGGCCATAGCCGCTGGCCAACGCCGGTCGACGACCTTTTGTTAAAGCAATTCGTGCGAGTGGGAGAGCAAAAATTGCAGCTCCAAGGACTCCCGCGGTTTGGACGAGACCGGCGAATGCTTCCGAGTCTGTCAGCGATGCCGCAAGCAAGGCTCCGGCCGGAAAAGATCCGGCGACGGCAATTCCACCGAACATTTGTGAAGCCGACAAGGTCACGACGGAACGGTTCGCGATGGTGAGGATGCGCGGACTTTCCAAAGTTTCGATCGCACTTGTTTGATCGATTGCGCTCACATAAGGACTCTAGTGCAATGTGAACCTAAAGCAATGAATTCGGGACTTCAACAAAATTGCACACTGCCCGCCAGATAACCCCAGCATCAATCCCGTCTACTACTGCTGCGTCAACCGTGCAACCGAGATCGGGAAGAACGACATCTTTGCGCCATGATGCGCTGTATTGAGTGCCAATCACGGTTTCCAGGCGCTCGGACATGTCACTTAGCCGCACTACATGCCAACTGTTGCTAAACGAAAACTAAAAGGATGAAATGGCACTGGGGAACGTTATTGGCTGTGCTGATTCAGCATGTGCAACAGACGTGCTCACGGAAGCCAAAATGTCAGAGAGTGACACTTCGAGGGCACCACAAATAGCGGCAATAAGTTCAGAGGATGCTTCCTTTTGTCCACGTTCGATTTCGGACAGATAACCTAGGGACACCGATGCGGCACCAGAAATGTCACGCAGGGTTCGGCCCTGATCTTGACGACGACGGCGAAGTTCATCACCGATCACATTGCGCAAAACGATCATGCCCATTTCCTTCCTACTGCGAAATCACACCCTCATCAAAGACGAGACCTCCATGATACGCGCTTGGGTCAATGTTTGCTGATGTTGGCTCAATTTCCCTGAAGGAGCATGTTGAAAACCACTTGGGTTTCGATCACCTTTAACACCGCATCCACCGCCGCCGCACGAACCTGATTTCGATCTCCAGCAAGCTTTATCAATTCAGCTCCACCGGATACCTTGGACGCATAACCCACCCAAATGGTTCCCGGTTCCAACCCCTCCTGGGCACCTGGGCCGGCAACCCCCGTAGTCGAGATGGCGTAATCGGAGCCAAAGAGAGCCAGGGCGCCTTCAGCCATTGCCTTTGCCACTTCCGGGGAAACCACGCCATGGGCAAGTGCTTCATCGCTGACTCCGAGTACTTCTCGCTTGGCGTCGATTGTGTAGGCCACAACTCCACCCCAGAAAACTTCGGAGGCGCCTGGAATATCGACCAGAGCGCTTGCCAGTAATCCCCCGGTGAGGGACTCCGCCACGCTCACACTCCGCCCATTCTTTCGAAGCGCATCGATCAAAAACTGAGCATTCACTGAGTCGCGCTCTCAAAGCGAGCGTCAATTTCCTTGCGTAATTGAACTGCTTTTCGTACATAGGCGATTGCAGTTGTCAGGGTGAGTAGTACCGCAAGGGACATCATCGTAATTTTGGCAATGTCCCATATCAAGAGGAATGATTCTGCTGTTGATATGGGCCAAACGACAAGAAACATGCTGATTGCAATCATTTGGAAAAGGGTTTTGGTCTTTCCTCCGCGAGAGGCAGTGATCACACCGTGTTCGATCACCCAGAATCTCAGGAGCGTCACTCCAATCTCGCGAGCGATTATGAGGATGGTGACCCACCAAGGCAGCGCACCCAAATAGGACAAGCCGATCAATGCAACGCCGGTCAGAAATTTATCGGCGATGGGGTCTGCAATTTTTCCCACCGTGGTAATCAGTCCGTACCTGCGAGCAACATAACCATCAATAAAATCAGTTACGGACGCCAACAGAAAAACCAGTGCCGCCCAGTTCCGCGATTCCTGCGTGTCCTGCAGCAAGAGGTAGCCCAGCAAAGGAACCGCTAAGACTCGCAGCGCCGTGAGCGCATTCGCGAGATTCAACACTGAAGTGCTGCTCGCAAGATCAGCCGCGTGATCCGGCGGGAGTTGATGCTCGCGCATCAGTTAACCAATTCCGCGATCAAGTCCACTCCGCTGCTATCAATGACTTTGGCTCGCACTAACTGACCAATCTCAACCGACCCGTCCTCGGTACCCAACACGATTTGCGTTTCCCCGTCGTCGGGGCCCTGGTGACCCGCATGGCCAAATAAACTGGCGGATTGCACATCGAATGACTCGATCACGACTTCGACAATTTCGCCGATTCGATCTTGAGCCCGCTGAGCCATGAGTTCTTCAACTAAGTCCGTGATCAAGCGCACCCGTGCAGCAATGATGTCGGGATCCACCTTCGGCTCTAAATGAAATGCCTCAGTTCCCTCTTCGTCGCTGTAGCCAAAAACTCCCACTGCATCAAGTTTCGCCTCGTCCAAGAATGAGACGAGATCGGCGAATTCTTCATCGGTTTCACCGGGGAATCCCACAATGACATTGCTGCGAATCCCTGCTGCCGGCGACAGGTCACGAATAGTTGCTATCAACTCCAAGAATGAGTACTTTCCACCAAAGCGTTTCATGCGCCGCAGCAAGGACGCGGAAGCATGTTGGAATGACAGATCAAAATATGGTGCAACCACCGGTGTACCGGCCATTATCTTCAGCAGGTCGGGGCGAACTTCTGCGGGCTGCAAATAAGCAACTCGAACCCGTGCTATCTCGGTCCCTTCGCCAATTGCCGGAAGCAGCGATTCAAGAAGCCGCAAGTCCCCCAAATCCTTGCCATAGGACGATGAGTTTTCACTCACTAATACAGCTTCGGTGACTCCCAGGCCGGCCAGCCAAGCAATCTCGGCCACTACATCGGCGGGTGGACGCGAAATAAATGAACCACGAAATGAAGGAATCGCGCAGAAGGTGCAACGACGGTCACATCCCGATGCCAGTTTGACCGGAGCAACGGGTGAGTTTTCTAATCTCTTGCGCAAGATTGGGGGCTGCCAGGCCAGTGCATCATTTCCTTCCGGCATCGCGTCCTGCAACCCGTGTCCTGGTATCGGGGTGGTATTTGCCGCACGATCAACGGGACTGATCGGCAGTAGCGCGCGGCGATCACTGGGTTCGTGCGCAATCAATTTTTCACCACGCATCACAGCGTCAAGCCGTTCGCCGATCATGGGGTAGTCATCAAAGCTCAGCACTGCATCAGCTTCGGGGAGGTCACTTGCCAACTCTCGGCCGTAGCGTTGCGCGAGACAGCCAACAGCAACAACAGCCTTGGTGACTCCCCCAGAATCTTTGAGATCAGCCGCCTCAATGATGGTGTTGATTGAGTCTGCTTTGGCGATATCAACGAACCCGCAGGTGTTGACCATCACGGCCTGGGCCAATTCGGGATCTGAAACCAATTTCCAACCCTGGGCTTCAAGTCTTCCCGCAAGCTCCTCGGAATCAACTTCATTGCGGGCGCAACCAAGGGTGATTAACGCAACAGTTTTCTCAGACACCCAATCAGTCTATCCGCCACGAATAGAAAGGATTAATCCTGGAAGTTCATCCACTGTGACAAGTACATCTCGCGCCTTTGATCCCTCACTGGGACCAACCACACCCCGCGACTCCATCAGGTCCATTAATCGACCAGCTTTGGCGAATCCAACGCGGAGTTTGCGTTGCAACATCGAGGTTGAGCCAAATTGGGTACCTACGACTAATTCGACCGCCTGCAGCAAAATATCAAGGTCATCGCCAATATCTCCATCAATTTCCTTGGTCGAGGCCGCTGGGGTTGTTACTTCGTCGAGATAATCGGTATCCCATTGATCCTTGCAGTGGCTAACTATCGCCCGAATTTCATGTTCGGATACAAATGCACCTTGGATGCGCATTGCCTTATTTTCACCCATTGGCAAGAAGAGTCCATCACCTTGACCGACAAGTTTCTCTGCACCGGACTGGTCCAAGATCACCCGACTGTCAGCGAGACTCGATGTTGCAAAAGCAAGACGGCTAGGCACATTTGCCTTGATCAAGCCGGTCACTACATCAACGCTCGGGCGCTGCGTGGCAAGAACCAAGTGAATTCCCGCAGCGCGAGCAAGCTGGGTGATACGAACAACCGAGTCCTCAACATCACGCGGGGCAACCATCATGAGGTCTGCGAGTTCATCAACAATTATCAACAGGTAAGGGTACGGTTTAATCTTTCGCTCTGAACCAGGTAGCGGCTTCACTTTCCCGGCGCGGACCGCCTTGTTAAAGTCGTCAATGTGACGGTACCCAAATGCGGAAAGATCGTCATACCGGCGGTCCATTTCTTTTACAACCCACGCCAATGCGTCCGCAGCTTTCTTCGGGTTCGTAATGATCGGAGTTATCAGGTGCGGGACACCCTCGTAAATGGTCAGTTCGACTCGTTTAGGGTCAACGAGGATCATCCGTACTTCATCAGGTGTCGAACGCATCAAAATTGATGTAATCAGTGAGTTAATACAACTACTTTTACCCGCCCCTGTTGCACCGGCGACCAAAATATGAGGCATTTTTGCCAGGTTTGCGACAACAAAACTGCCTTCAACATCTTTGCCAAGCGCAACCACCATGGGGTGTTGATCATTGGCTGCAACCTTGCTTTTGAGAACATCGCCGAGAGCCACCAATTCCCGATCAGTATTGGGAATTTCAATACCGATCGCTTTTTTACCCGGGATCGGACTAAGAATTCGCACTTCCGCGCTAGCAACGGCGTAAGCAATGTTCTTGCTCAACGCAGTAACCCGCTCGACCTTGACACTTTGTCCCAGCTCAATTTCATAGCGGGTAACCGTCGGTCCTCGCATAAAGCCGACGACCGTTGCATCAATCCCGAACTGAGTCAAAACATCGGTCAATGCGGTCACAACGAGATCATTCGCCTTGGTAGCGCTCTTGTGAGCCGGTCCAACTTTGAGAAGGTCACCTTTGGGGAGTTGATAAGTGCTTCGAGGAGTCAGTGGCAACTGCTCACTTTTCTGGGGAACCGCCACGACTTGCGTCGCACCTTGGGCGCCCGAGGATGTGCTGCCCACAACAATCGTGTCGCTGCGCGAGTCAGATTTTGCCGCCAATTTCGGATCGAGCTCTGTAATGCCAGCCATCAACGCTGCAGCAGGGCGTTCGTCTTGGCTGGGGATTGGGGAAATGAATGGTTCATCGCCCACCAGCGCAATATCAGAGTGATCTGCGCGCAATACTCCATTTGGGTTTGCAAACCCCGGGGCATGATTTTTTTCGACCTCGGTTTCAACGTCTACTAGGTCTCCGGCGTCCGCTACGTCCGCTACTACCGCTTCGCCTTCGTCACTCTCGATGTTTTCCCCGCGGTCACGTGATGGAATTCCCCCACGCAAGCGACCGAATCCGTCAGCGGCGATCTCCCGCAAGCGGGCAATCGTTGTCTTGGAGAGCACCAGGTAGCCAAAAAAACCCAACAATACGAGCAGAAATGCGCTCACTATCGAACCCAAAGCCGCGGCCACGGGCGCGGTGACAACCCAGCCCATGGTGCCACCGGCACTGTTCATGGCTTCGGCACCGCTGCTCGGCGTAGGAACTCCCTGCGCCAAGTGCCACAGCCCTAAAACACTCACCACAATGGCGGTAATTCCGATTGCCAAACGACCTGTAGCCCCATTCTGATCGGGGTGACGTAGGAAACGCCAGGCAAGAGCCAGCAGAAGTAGCGGTGTTACCCACGCTAACGCCCCGAAAAATGATGTCGCCAGCATTGACGTCCAAGAAATGAACCAACCCTCGACCCCAAACCACGTTGCCGCAATCACAATGATTGCCGCGGCAATGAGGGAAAGCCCCAGGCCATCGCGGCGCATTTCCGGCTCGAGATCGCGAGCACCTTTACCGACACCCCGGGCCGCTCCGCCTGCGAGGTGGGCGACACTGATCCAGACTCGGCCGATTCCTCGACCGACTCCCGCTACCGCGCGAGGAAGGGGGCCCGGTCGAGCCGGTGCCTTTCGAGCCCTCGTAGGAGCACTTTTGGTGCTCGATCGCTGACTACTTTTGGACTTGCTGGGGGAAGATCCACGCGTGCGCGTAGACGTGCGGGAAGCCATACAAGCCAGACTACCCACTCAAACCAATAATCCCCAGCAGCCACACGCGTCCCGCGTGTCACAAATTCGCTTTTCCGCCGTCTTTGATCCCGATCACGACGGGCACGATCATGGGGCGACGCCGATGTGTGGTTCCTACCCATCTGCCCACGACTTTGCGGGCTTTCTGTGAGAGTTCGTGGGGGTCATTGATTCCCTCTTTCATGGCGTCAACGAGGGCCTTGGCCACCTCTGCCGCAACCTTTGTCGTATCGGAGGTTTCGCCAACCCCGCGATCCACAATCTCGGGACCAACAACAACGCACTGATTTG
>CAMAVT010000125.1 GCA_945861775.1 Bifidobacterium breve | reverse complement strand
GGGCCTGAGCGACGACATCGTGGGATGTCACACCGGCTGGCTTGTCGACAAGCACGAAACCCGCGGGCGCCTTAATCCCTTCGGCGCTGGTCGCCATGGTTCGTTAAGCGCCTTCAGATTCGCGATACGGGTTAACTTCACCAGCATATTTTGCATCTTTGGCCTGCTCATGCACCCGAGCATCGGCCGCGGCTGCATCCCGGAGTAGCTGCTCAACATGTGCCGCATTTTCCGGGATTGCATCCAGGATGAACTCTAAGGTGGGCGTAAATTTAACCCCGGTTCCTTTACCAACTTCAGTGCGCAACATGCCTTTGCTCGATGCCAGAGCAGCGGCCGTTGACACTCGCTCTTCTTCGGTGCCAAGCACCGTGTAAAAAATACTGGCGTCACGCAAGTCGGCTGTAAGACGCACGTCGGTGATCGTGATAAAACCCAGTCGAGGATCTTTGATCCTCATATCAAGAGTTTGCGCAACAATTACCTTGATTCGATCCGCCAACTTGCGCGCTCGCGCTTCACTTCCCATGGTGATTCTCCTTGGACTACTTGCGTGGTTTTTCGCGCATTTCAAAAGTCTCGATCACGTCATCGACCTTGACATCCTGATAGGAACCAAGGTTGATACCGCACTCGAATCCTTCACGGACCTCGGTTGCATCGTCTTTGAATCGCCGAAGAGTCGCAATGGCCAAATTGTCTGCGACAACGACACCATCGCGCACCAATCTTGCCTTACTATTACGTCTCACGACACCGCTTCGAACCAAACAACCCGCGACCGTTCCGAATTTAGATGACTTAAAGACATCACGCACTTCGGCTGTACCAAGTTGCACCTCCTCGAACTCGGGCTTGAGCATTCCCTTAAGCGCCGACTCGATTTCGTCGATTGCCTGGTAGATGATGCTGTAGAAACGAACATCAACACCTTCATGTGCTGCGAATTCCGCAACCTTGCCTTCGGGTCGAACGTTGAATCCGATGATGATGGCCTTCGAGGCACTTGCCAAGGTCACGTCATTCTTCGTAATAGCGCCTACTCCTCGATGAATCACGCGAAGTGATACTTCCTCGCCCACATCAATCTTGAGCAAAGCGTCTTCGAGGGCCTCAACCGAACCTGACACGTCACCTTTGAGAATCAACGTGAGTTCTGTAACTTCCCCACGCTCGATTGACTCTAAGAAGTCCTCCAGTGAACGCTTGACCCGGTTTTTAGCCAGCATCGCATTACGTTCACGCGCTTGACGCGTTTGCGCAATTTGCCGGGCAATACGGTCTTCACTGACAACCAAGAAACTGTCTCCAGCTCCCGGCACAGAGGTGAGACCGAGCACCTGGACAGGTGCCGAAGGGCCTGCGAACTCAACGGTATTGCCTTTATCGTCAAGCATTGCCCGAACCCGGCCATAGGCATCTCCGGCCACAATTGAGTCACCGGGACGCAAAGTTCCCCGCTGAACAAGAACTGTCGCAACCGGCCCACGTCCGCGGTCCAAGTGCGCTTCAATAGCGACACCTTGGGCATCTTGATGTGGATTTGCACGAAGATCCAATGCTGCATCTGCTGTCAAGAGCACTGCTTCCAGGAGTTCATCAATTCCAAGATTGTTCTTGGCAGAAACATCAATAAACATTGTGTCGCCACCAAAATCTTCAGCAACCAACCCGTACTCGGTGAGTTGGCTACGAACCTTAATTGGGTCAGCACCTTCTTTGTCTATTTTGTTGACCGCGACAACGATCGGTACACCAGCAGCCTGAGCGTGATTAAGCGCTTCAATGGTTTGCGGTTTCACGCCGTCGTCGGCTGCCACCACCAAGATTGCGATATCGGTGACCTCAGCGCCACGAGCACGCATCGCGGTGAATGCCTCATGGCCCGGCGTATCGATGAATGTTATTGGCCGCTCACCCGTTGGAGACTGGGCAACCACCTGATAAGCACCAATGTGCTGGGTGATTCCACCAGCTTCACCGGAGACGACATTTGTCTTTCGAATTGCATCAAGGAGTCGTGTTTTACCGTGGTCGACGTGACCCATAACGGTGACGACGGGTGGGCGCGCCTCGAGATCAGCATTTTCACCCTCATCTTCACCAAACTCGAGATCATAAGTCTCGAGAAGCTCGCGGTCTTCGTCTTCCGGTGAAACAATTTGGATCACGAAATTAAGTTCGGTCCCCAATAGGCGCAACGTGTCATCATCAATTGACTGGGTTGCTGTAACCATCTCACCCAGACCAATAAGAACCTTGACCAAATCGGCCGAGGACGCATCAATCTTTTCCGCGAAATCGGTCAAACTGGCACCGCGTGGAAGTCGGACGCTATCGCCATTTCCTCGAGGCAGACGAACACCACCCATCGAGGGTGCTTCCATGTTGTCAAACTCTTGACGCTTGGCCCTTTTCGACTTACGGCCACGTGATGGCTTGCCTCCTGGCCTACCAAAGGCACCGGCCGTTGATCCGCGCGCGCCAGGGCGTGCACCGGGGCGACCACCTCCGGGACCTCCGGGACCGCCAGGTCCACCGGGATCACTAGGTCCACCGGGTCCACCGGGTCCACCGGGTCCACCGGGACCGCCTGGACGAGCTGGACGATTCGTAAATCCACCGGGTCGACCTGCACCACCGGGTCCACCGGGACCACCGGGTCGACCTGGACCACCGGGACGCTGTGGCGCACGGGCAGTGGGCATCATGCCCGGATTAGGACGCGGCGCACCTGCGACCCCACCCGGACGGGGTGCAGCTGGTCGATCAGTGGCGGGTGAACCAAATGGATTGTTCCCCGGGCGCGGTGCTGGCTTTGGCATGCCGGTACTTCCACCAAATGGATTGTTTCCCGGACGAGGGCCTGCTGGTTTTGCCGTCGGGATTGGCGCCGGCATTGGTGCGGCCGCGAGCGTCTCAGCGGTTGTTTCAGGTGCACTCGAGGTTGGCGAAGGTGCCGCTTTTGCCGCGGGGACGGCCTCGGTTACAACACCCTCTGCCGGTTGTTCCACTGACTCAGGGGCTGAAGCTGCTGCCTTTTTGGCAACCTTTTTGGCAACCTTTTTGGCGGGCTTCGTTTCACCCTCAGGGACAGGGGGCAAAGCTTCTTTGAGCCTTCGAGCTACAGGGGCCTCAATAGTTGAGGAGGCAGAGCGAACAAACTCTCCCATGTCTTGGAGTTTGGCAAGGACAGCCTTGCTATCCATTCCCAACTCTTTAGCGAGTTCATATACCCGGACTTTTGACACAACTCTCCTGTCTTGGCCCGGGCTTTACTTACCGGACCGTTACTGGGCGCCTAGCATTTTCATGCGGACACGCTCATGCGAAGGCCTTCATTGAGAAGCGCTCATCATTTTGTTCACGGTCAACCTCTAATGTCTTGATGGGACTGTTCTAGGTCAGAAACCGCAGGGTGAGAGACGATGATCGTTGAAATCAGCTCACGCAGACCCACCCATGGTTCACTAACAGTGCGCCAATCTACCGTGCCGGGAATCCGGAGCGCCCCGCGGACCCGCCGTTGCCCTTTTTCAATGCATGAAAGTGCCAAGTGAATGTAGGCACCACGACCGGGAAGTGAGTTATGCGAATCAACCGTGACGGAGCTTAAATCCTGCTGCCAAACCACCCTGATCAACTCAGTTTTTGTTACAGTCTGGCGGCAGCCAATACAGGTCCGCTGGGGCTCTAGGGTCAATTCCTACCCTGCTCAAGCCTCGGGAGCTAAGGAGGATTCCCGGCTCACATCTTGTGCCGGTGCGGAATCGCTCCGAATATCAATGCGCCAGCCGGTCAACCGGGCAGCCAATCGGGCATTCTGGCCCTCTCGGCCAATTGCGAGTGACAGCTGATATTCCGGCACTAGAACCCTGGCGCTCTTGAGTTCAGCGTCAACGATTGTTACCGAGGTGACCCGGGCAGGAGAGAGTGCTTGGGCAATCATCTCTGCTGGATCATCACTGTGGTCGACAATGTCAATTTTCTCCCCGCCCAATTCACTCATGATTTGGCGTACCCGCTGGCCTTGTGGACCAATGCATGATCCTTTTGGGTTCACCTCGGGCTTGTTTGAGCGAACGGCGATCTTTGAACGGTGACCAGCCTCGCGAGCAATTGCTGTTATCTCAACGGTGCCGTCGGCGATTTCGGGAACTTCCAATGCGAATAATTTACGTACGAGATCCGGGTGGCTGCGCGAAACCGTGACAACTGGGCCTTTAAACCCTTTCCGGACTCCTGTAACGAGGCACTTGATCCGCGCACCGTGGGGGTAACTTTCACCGGTTGCCTGTTCTTCCGGTGGAAGATTCGCTTCGATTTTTCCGATGTCGACTCTCACCATGCGCGGGTTTGTGTTTTGCTGGATAACCCCGGAAACCAAATCCCCTTCGCGACCCGTGAATTCAACAAGTGTTGCTTCGCCTTCAGCTTCGCGTAAGCGGCCTAGCAGGACTTGGCTGGCAGTGCTTGAGGCCACCCGACCAAAGCCGTCGGGGGTATCATCAAATTCTGGACTGAAACTGGCAATGTCTCCAGCTGCAATTGCTTCTGGAGATGTGAGCGCTTGTTGAGCCCAAACTGTTACATGGCCACTCTTCCGGTCAAGTTCAACGCGCGCCTTTTCACACGAACCCTCGGTGCGGTGATAAGCCACGAGCAAGGCAGCCTCAATTGAATCAACCAGAAGTTCTAGGGACATGTTGCGTTCCCTCACAAGCGCCTTCAGTGCACTGATATCAATATCCATATCTACTCCTCACGGTTGAATTCAATTTGGATAACGGCTTTGTCCACTTCAGGGACTCTGAACGACACGGCGCTTTCTTCGCTACCTGTTTCCTTGTTGCCAAATTCCTTGTTTACTGTGCCGGTTACTTGATCACCATCAACTTCTAGAACGCGAACTAACACATCCTCCCGCTCCCCCACGAAGGAAACATTCACTAGCCGACTAATTGCCCGACGCCAATGCCTGACTTCGGTCAGCGGACGATCGGTTCCGGGCGAGGACACTTCCAGAACGAATGGGTGCTCCTCGAGCTCTTCAATAGAGTCAAGTTCTTCGGAAATTGCGAAACTGATTTGTGCGATTTCATCGAGGTCGATACCACCGTCTTTGTCAACAATGACAGTTAAAACTTCACGCCGACCCGCTTGCTTTATTGAGCAATCCTCAAGGTCAACACCCACGGAATTGCAGACAGATTCCGCGGTACCGCGTACGCGCCCGAGTGGTACTCCCATAGTTCTCACCGCGATTTCCAATTGTGGTTGGTCAGTTGTAGACCTAATCTTACAACAAAGTCTAGAGCCAGATATCCCATGCCAAACGGATAATGAGAATTGCCGTGATTCCCAGAAAGACAATCCGCACGAATGGACTGCCCCTCCGAATCGCCGTTCGAGCCCCAAAATAGGCACCCCCCACATTACAAACCGCCATGACAATGCCCAGAATCCAAAAAATCGAGCCGGAGAATCCGAAAACCAGAAGTGCCGCCGCATTTGTTCCCAAGTTCACTATTTTCGCTGTCGATGAAGCTGCAAGGAATGAGTAGCCCAATAGGCTCACGAGCGCGATGAGAAGAAACGAGCCGGTTCCCGGACCAAAAATCCCGTCATAGAAACCGATCGCTGACCCAACGCCTATCGCTGCGACGTAATGCATTCGAGTTCCACCCCAACGGATGTTGCTCACCGAACCCATCAGCGGATTGATCAGCGTCCAAAACCACACAAGAACTAGAGCGACCAGGATTCCAATGCCAAAATATTCCGTGGGGATCGTATGTGCCGTAGCCGCCCCTAGTGCAGAAAACACGAATGCCACACTGGCCATGGGCAGTGCGGTTTTCCAGTCGGGGCTTAAGTGTTTAACGTACGTTCGGGCGGCGGTGGCCGTCCCAAAAATACTTGAAAATTTATTTGTGGCCAGCGCGTTAACTTCACTTCCCGCGGGAAGAGCAATAAAGAGCGCAGGCAATTGAAGTAGTCCGCCGCCGCCGCTGACTGCATCAACCCAGCCAGCAGCTCCTGCAGCAATGGCCAACAGCAGGACCGTCCATAAAGTTAGGTCGTGCATATTTGGTGCACCGTTGAGATTGCATCTTGGATTGCAATGTCAACCCGGTCACCGCTTGCGCGATCTTTCACCTCAATGACGCCGTTTTCCAAGCCTTTCCCAACTACGACAATTGTGGGTACACCAATTAATTCGGAGTCATTGAACTTAACTCCAGGGGAAACTCCCACCCGGTCGTCAAAAATCACTCTGAGCCCCATCGAATCCCATGCTGCAGCAAACTCTTCAGCTTTGGCGCTAACTTCTTCTGACTTTCCTGCCGCAATCAGATAAATGTCCGCCGGTGCCACTTCGCGCGGCCACACCAGACCTTTGTCGTCGTGGTGCGCTTCCGCAATTACAGCGACCGCGCGGGAAACTCCAATTCCATAAGAGCCCATGGTGACCGTTACGAGTTCGCCATTTTCATCAAGAACCTTCAAGCCGAGCGCTTCCGCGTACTTGCGACCAAGTTGAAAAATATGACCTATCTCAATGCCACGAGCCAGACTCACGGTGCCGCTACATAAAGGGCATGGATCCCCGTCAAATACTTCGGCAACATCAATTACTCCGTCGGATTCAAAGTCACGACCAGCAACAAGGTCATATACGTGTTTGCCCTTTTCATTTGAACCCGTTATCCAGCGAGTTCCACGCACAACTCTCGGATCAGTGAGAAACTCAATTCCGCTGGCGGAGTTCTTTCCCAGAACACCTGGTCCGATGTACCCCTTGACGAGTGCTGGGTGTCGGGCGAAATCGGCTTCCTCAAATGGGCGAGCCACTCTCGGGTATAACGCGGCCTCAAGCCTGCGGGCCTCAATCTCTCTATTGCCAGGAAGGCCAATCGCCAGAGGCGTTTCACTTTCATCCGCATTCGTCACAATCAGCAAAATATTTTTCAACGTGTCCGCATCGGTCCATTCACGATCAGATCGAGCTAAAT
>CAMAVT010000124.1 GCA_945861775.1 Bifidobacterium breve | reverse complement strand
ATAGCGAGACACATTGAGCAACCGGCTCCGCGCCACTCGGCACCGGCGTCAAGGAAAATTTGGTCCAGACCCTCATGCTCGGCCTCAATCCGCACCCGCGTTGATCCTGGGACGACAAGGAGTCGAACACCCTGCGCGACCTTTCGATTTTTGATGACATGTGCGGCGGCGCGTAGATCCTCAATGCGACCGTTGGTGCAGGACCCAAGGAAAACGGTATCGACTGCAATTTCCTTGAGTGGTTGACCAGGACGAAGATCCATATATGCGAGGGCATTTTCCACGGCTTCGCGTTCAACTGGATCCGAAAATGATTGTGGATCGGGAACCGACTGATCCAATGGCAAACCCTGGCCCGGGTTAGTCCCCCACGTCACGAAGGGACGTAATGCAGATGCGTCGATCGTGATTTCTTTGTCGAATTTCGCGTCTGGGTCCGTGACAAGTGTTTCCCAATAAGCGAGGGCGGCTTCCCAGTCCTCCCCCTTTGGTGCATGTGGTTTTCCTTTGATGTATTCAAAGGTTGTCGTATCGGGGGCAATCATGCCGGCGCGAGCGCCCGCTTCAATTGACATATTGCAAATTGTCATCCGACCTTCCATCGAAAGACCTTTGATCGCATCGCCTCGGTACTCCAGGACATAGCCTTGACCGCCCCCGGTGCCAATTTGGGCAATCACGGCGAGGATGAGATCTTTTGCGCTGACTCCGAGAGGTAATTCACCCTCAAAATTGATTGCCATGGTTTTGAATGGTTTGAGCGGCAGGGTTTGGGTGGCCAGTACGTGTTCAACTTCGCTGGTACCAATCCCAAATGCAAGAGCGCCGAATGCGCCATGTGTGCTTGTGTGTGAATCCCCGCACACGATTGTCATTCCCGGTTGGGTGAGACCCATCTGGGGGCCGACAACGTGCACAATTCCTTGTTCAAGATCACCCAGCGGAAAAAGCGTGACGCCAAATTCTTCACAGTTCTTGCGCAGCGTCTCTACCTGGATGCGCGAGACAGGGTCTGCAATTGGCTTGTCGACATCTACCGTGGGGATATTGTGATCCTCGGTCGCAACCGTCAGGTCGGGCCGACGCAATGGGCGGCCAGCTGCCCGCAACCCATCAAATGCTTGCGGACTGGTGACTTCATGGACGAGATGCATATCGATATACAACAGATCCGGTAGTCCATCACCCTCGTGGACAATATGGTCCGACCAGACCTTCTCTGCCAATGTGCGACCCATGTCGTACTCCCATTCTCTAATGCATGTCAACTCTGGGTGGGAGAATCCGGTTGGACTCTCCCACCGTTGTAGCCCCGACGGGATTCGAACCCGCGCTACCGCCTTGAGAGGGCGGCGTGCTAGGCCACTACACAACGGGGCCGTGAAAAAAATCGCGCACATACACGATTCGCTGGGGTACCAGGACTCGAACCTAGACTAACTGAATCAGAATCAGTTGGGCTGCCAATTACCCCATACCCCAAGGGTGCCGCGATAGTGTATCGCCGAGGTCAGATCACTCACTAAAAGGTCGGGCCAAAGCGTAGCCGCGCCCATTCTCGATTCTCACAAGTGACTCTTGCCGACCCAATATTTCCATTGACTCGAATAGCGGTGGAGATATTTTCTGGCCACAGATTGCGGTTCGAACCGGCCCAAAAGCCAATTTGGGTTTAAGGCCCAATCCATCAATGAGAGATTCGCGCAGGGCGGCCTGAATCGCCTCCGCATTCCATTCGGACACTTCGGCTAAAACTTTCCCGGCAATTTCAAGAACCTGAGCTGACTCATTAGTCCACAAATCTGGGTCAATCTTCACTTTATCTGCGGGAATGAAGAGGAACTCAACAAGTGGCGGTGCGGCATCAAGTGTGTCAAGTCGTTCTTGAATCAGGGGTACCACTCGGGCTAACAGGGCCCGCTCCTCGACTGTGATGTTGGCTGACGTGACCCCTGCGGACTCCATAAAGGGGACCAGCCGATCACATAAATCAAACTCAGATATGTGACGAATCCAATCGCCATTAATGGACGTGCATTTTTTCAAATCGAATCGGGCCGGGTTGGGGTTTACCCGCTCTAGAGTGAAGGCCTCGGTCAATTCCTTAGGCGAGAAGAACTCAATGTCATTACCCATGGACCACCCCAGAAGTGCCAAGTAGTTCAGTAGCGCCTCGGGCAAATAGCCTTTTGACCGGTACATAGCAAGTGATGATTCGGGATCACGTTTAGATAATTTCTTGTTGCCCTCGCCCATCACGTATGGCAAATGGCCATAGGCCGGAGTGCGCTGTGCTACTCCGATAGCGGTGAGTCCCTCGAACAGGGCAAGTTGTCGTGGAGTCGACGATAGAAGATCCTCACCACGCAGGACGTGGGTTATGTTCATCATGGCGTCATCGACCGGATTCACCAGGGTGTACAGCGGATCGCCATTTGCTCTGACCAGCACAAAGTCAGGGACATGTTCGGCCTGGAATGTGACCTCACCACGAATGAGGTCATTCCACGTGAAATCAGTGCCGGGCATCCGATACCGGATAACAGGTTCACGACCTTGGGAGAGGAAAGCGGCTACCTGCTCTTGGCTCAGTACCCGGCAGGAACCGTCGTAACCGGGTGTTCTCTTTTCGGCGGTTGCAAGTTCACGCTTAGCTTCCAGTTCCGTGGCGCTGCAATAGCAACGGTAGGCAAATCCAGCCTCGAGTAGTTTCTCAACGACTTCTGCATAGATTCCCATCCGCTCAGATTGGCGGTAAGGGCCGAACGGACCGCCGACTTCGGGGCCTTCATCCCAATCCAAGCCAAGCCAGCGCATGCTGTCCACCAGCGCAAGATAAGAATCCTGCGAGTCACGAGCCGCATCCGTGTCTTCAATACGAAATACAAAGGTGCCACCAACATGACGAGCAAATGCCCAGTTGAAAAGTGCCGTTCGAATCATGCCAACGTGTGGATTCCCCGTGGGTGACGGGCAGAATCGAACTCGAACGTCACTCATCAAGCATCCTTAACCGAATTGACCAAGCTTCCAATTCCTTCAATGGAAATTTCAATTTCATCACCCGCAATAATCGGTCCAACACCGGCGGGAGTGCCCGTCAGAATTACATCGCCGGGAAGCAAAGTCATCTGATGACTCACATAACTGACTAAATCGACTACTGAAAAAATTAGATTCCTTGTATTTCCCGATTGACGCTGTTCGCTTCCAACATAAGCGGAAATCGCAAGTTCGGATGGATCTAAATCAGTTTCAATCCAAGGCCCGAGCGGGCAAAAAGTGTCAAATCCCTTGGCTCTCGTCCATTGTCCGTCTGATTTTTGCACGTCACGTGCCGAAACATCATTCGCACAGGTGTAACCCAAAATTACCTCAGCAACTCGCTCTCGTGGAACATCCTTACAGAACCGACCAATAACGACTGCCAATTCCGCTTCGTGGTGAACCATTGATGATTGTTGTGGGAGAACGATGTATTCATTTGGCCCAATAACCGATGTGTTCGGCTTGAGGAACGTGAGTGGCTCGGTAGGGAGCTCACTATCCATTTCAGCTGCATGATCTGCATAATTTTTGCCGATACCAATTATTTTGCTAGGAAGGATTGGCGCGAGTAGCTTTACTGCTGAAGCTGCAATCACTCGCCCGTCAGGATCAAGTTCACCGAATGGGTGACCCCTCAATATTACAATTATTGAATTCTCTGTGAGTTCGCCTTGATCATCGAGGTTGTCGAGAACACCAAAACTTACCTCTTCGCCATGACTAAACCGACAGATGCGCACTTCACAACACTACCCTCTTGGACTAAGTTCTTTTACGGACGGCCGCGCACGAGGCCGTAGTGCACGGCGTCGTCCAAGGCTTGCCAGGATGCGGCGATGACATTTTCATGTACCCCGATCGTGGTCCACACACGTTCACCGTCGGTGGTTTCCAGAAGTACGCGCGTAACTGCACCAGTTCCTTTGACCCCTTCAAGGATCCGAACCTTGTAGTCGGTCAACTCGAGCTTGCCCAAGTGTGGGAATAGTTGGGATATAGCGTTCCGTAAGGCATTATCCAATGCGTTTACGGGACCATTTCCTTCCCCAGTTGAAACGAGACGCTCACCGTTTGCATGTAATTTGACAGTCGCTTCACTGAACACTTTTCCATCTTCGCGCTGTTCAACGATTGTTCGCCATGACTCGACGGTGAATTTTCGACCGGAGCCCTGTTCCTCGCGGACGAGTAGTTCGAATGAAGCATCTGCGGCCTCAAACGACCAGCCCTGAGCCTCCAATGCTTTTACCCGCTCGACAACAGCAGAAACTACAGCCGGACTCCCTCCCAGATCCAGCCCTAGTTCTGCACCCTTGAGCTCTACTGAGGCTCGCCCGGCCATTTCTGTGACGAGTACTCGTTGGATATTTCCGACTGTTACCGGATCAATATGGTTGTACAAATCCGCATTAATTTTCAGTGCACTCGCATGCAACCCAGCCTTATGGGCAAATGACGAAACTCCTGCGTAGGCCTGGTGCGTATCGGGAGTGATGTTCGCGATTTCAGCAATGGCGTGTGACACCCGATACGTCTCCGCTAACGCTTCGGCTGGAATGCACTCAATGCCCATCTTTAATTGCAGGTTGGCAACAACGGCAAATAGGTCGGCGTTCCCGGTTCTTTCCCCGTAGCCATTGGCCGTGCATTGCACGTGCGTGGCTCCAGCCTCAACCGCGGCAAGCGTGTTCGCGACAGCACATGCGGTGTCATCCTGGCAATGAATCCCAATCCTGGCGTCCGAGCGCTGACTTACCTCTGTAACAATTCCCGCAATTCCATGTGGCAACATTCCGCCATTTGTGTCACACAGCACCACAACCGATGCCCCTGACTCATGTGCCGCCTGGAGTACTGAAAATGCATATTCCGGATCAGCCTTGTAGCCGTCAAAAAAGTGTTCCAAGTCAACGAAGACTCTGCGACCGTGTGAAATCAGGTAACGAACCGTGTCTGACACCATTTCTAAGTTCTGGGTACCCGTCGTCTTAAGTGCCTGCTCCACGTGACGAATATCAGACTTGGCCACCAGAGTTATTACCGGAGCTTCACTGTCAAGAAGTGCCTTGACCTGCAAATCGTCTTCTACCGCAACTCCTGCTTTGCGGGTAGCGCCAAAAGCGACCAGTTGGGCATGACGAAAGGGAATTGTCCTGGCAATTTCAAAGAATTCGGTGTCTTTGGGCATGGCGCCGGGCCAACCACCTTCGATGAAATCAACGCCATAATCGTCGAGTAAACGTGCCACTGCAATCTTGTCATTTACGGAATAAGAAATGCCTTCTCGCTGAGCACCATCTCGCAAAGTTGTGTCATAGACATGAAAAGCATCGCTCTTGGTCATTCCCTTACTCCGTTTCCACTGGATCACAAACAATTTTTAACGACAGAACCTGATTAATCTACGAGCGAGTGCATCCAGTTGTGTCGGTCGGCCACCACACCGGACTGTATATCGAGCAGGGCATTCCGTAATGCCAGAGTGATTTCACCGGATTTGCCTTTAGCAACGTCAAATGAACCATTTGTTCGACTCTTGACCGTACCCACGGGAGTGATCACCGCTGCCGTCCCACAGGCGAAGACTTCGGTGATTTCCCCATTTTCACAGCCGGTCCTGAGTTGATCCACGGTGATTTCACCTTGATCTACCCTTATCCCAAGGTCAGATGCCACGGTGATGAGAGATTCTCGAGTAATTCCCGGGAGCAACGAGCCCGTCAATGCAGGTGTCATGATTCGAGCCGAATCCCCTTCGCCGTACACGAAATACAGGTTCATGCCACCCATCTCTTCAATCCGTTGCCGATCAACCGCGTCGAGCCACACAACTTGATCGCAGCCATGGGTCGATGCCTCCGCCTGGGCGAGTAGCGAAGCAGCGTAGTTTCCAGCGCATTTAGCCTCCCCCGTTCCCCCCGGAGCAGCACGAACATATTCATCTGAGATCCACACCGAAACTGGATTTATTCCGCCGGCGAAATAGGCACCGGCAGGGGATGCAATGAGGACGAATTTGTAGGCATTTGCCGGCCTTACCCCAAGTCCCACTTCCGTTGAAATGAGGAACGGCCTGAGGTAGAGGGATCGCTCTCGCCCTGCCGGAACCCAATCTTGATCATGTGCAACGAGTTCTTCAATACTTGCCACAAAAAGCTCTTCGGGGACTTCTGCCATTGCCAAGCGCCTGGCTGAGCGTTCAAAGCGTCGCGCATTTTCAAAGGGACGGAAAGTCTTGATACTGCCGTCTTCATGGCGATACGCCTTGAGCCCCTCGAAAATTGCTTGTCCATAATGCATAAAGTTTGTTGCCGGATCCAGCACTAATGGACCGTAAGGAATCAACTGTGCATCATGCCAACCATTGTCAACATCCCAGTCCGCGGTCACCATGGAATCCGTGAAGTATTTTCCAAAACCTGGATTAACCAGAATTTGTTCGCGCTGTGCATCAGGCTGACGGACCGCGCCAGCAGTTTTGTTTTCAATCTTCCACAGACCGGACATGTCAGTTTCCTTCTGCCGCAGTCAAGCTCGCGTTCGCCAGCGCGGAACCAATTTCTGATGTGGACCGGATCTTCGTGCCGCGCGAGCCAAGATCTGCTGCGACTCCTTGCTCAATCCACTGCGCCGCTTGGCCCTCTCCAATATGGTCCAAAAGCATCGCGAGCGACATGACGGTTGCGGTGGGATCTGCTTTCCCAAGTCCCGCGATATCTGGTGCAGAACCGTGTACAGGTTCAAACATGCTGGGATTTTTGCGACTCGGGTCAATATTGCCGCTGGCCGCTAGTCCAATCCCACCGACGATTGCAGCCCCAATGTCAGTAACGATGTCTCCAAAAAGATTGTCTGTTACGAGCACATCAAAGCGCTCGGGGTTGGTCAAGAAGAACATGGATGCGGCATCCACGTGCAAATAATCCGTCGCGACTTCTGGGAATTCCAATGCAACGCGATTAAACGTTCTTTCCCAAAGATTGCCAGCAAATACCAACACGTTTGTTTTGTGAACCAGC
>CAMAVT010000123.1 GCA_945861775.1 Bifidobacterium breve | reverse complement strand
TTGGTTTCGCCGCTGTGGCCACACCGCTTTTCGCCGCTGGAATAACTCTGGCTTATGTTGTAATGCCTCTCGGCTTGGAGATCCTGCTCGGGTTTACTCCCGCTAACGTTGAAAACATTGTCTCTGTAGACCGTTACTTATCATTTTTCCTTCGAACAATTCTTGTTTTCGGAGTTGGATTCCTCACCCCACTTCTCATTGTTCTGTTGAACTTCGCGGGAATTCTGTCCGGTAAACGCCTACTTTCTTGGTGGCGGTGGATTATTTTTACGGTTCTCATTTTCTCCGCTATCGCAACCCCACCGGGTGACCCCATTAACTTAATGTTGCTTGCTGGTCCAATCATGATCCTTGTCATTATCGCGGTCGGGATCTCGCTGCTAAATGATCGTCGGCGGGCCCGAAAGTCGAGGAATTCTGATTTCAGTCAACTTGATGACGACGAAATCTCACCACTTGATACGGATCTAGAAGATTGATGACTCACGGCTAGACTTGCGATATGAAGTCCGCGGCCGAAAAGTATGCCGCATCACGTTTGCGAGCCCAAGACAATAAGACCATGGTGGGATCCTTCACCTCGGGCTATGCATTCGATCTAGATCCATTCCAATTGGAAGCCGTACGGGCAATCGAGTCGGGCAAGGGCGTCTTAGTGGCCGCACCCACCGGAGCAGGTAAAACGGTTGTGGGGGAGTTCGCAATATTTCGAGCCCTCAACTCCGGGACAAAGTGCTTCTACACGACTCCCATCAAAGCCCTCTCCAACCAAAAATTCGCTGAGCTCGTTGAGCGGTACGGCAGCGAAAATGTTGGATTGCTTACGGGAGATAACAGCATCAATGGAGACGCCCCAATAGTTGTCATGACCACCGAAGTTTTGCGTAATATGCTGTATGCCCGTTCAACCACCTTGAATAATCTTTCATTCGTTGTCATGGATGAAGTTCACTATCTCGCCGACCGTTCACGAGGTGCCGTCTGGGAAGAAGTGATTATTCATTTACCAGAATCAGTCACGATCATTGCCTTGAGCGCCACCGTGAGCAATGCAGAAGAGTTCGGCCGGTGGCTCGCAACGATCCGAGGTGAAACCGAGGTAATTGTCGAAGAAGTCCGCCCTGTCCCTTTGTGGCAACACGTGATGGCGGGAAAAAGGCTCTACGACCTTTTTATTGATGACTCCCAACATGAAGTTAACCCTGAGTTAGCAGCGTTGGCTCGCAATTCCGCTCAAGCATCCGCCAGCCGGAGTCAATCGAAGTACGGCAGCAAAGGACGCAGTGCGCCCAGAAGAACATCGTTAACACCATGGAGAAGTGATGTCGTCGCTCTTCTCGAGGCTGAAGTGTTGCTCCCGGCCATCTACTTTTTGTTCAGCCGTGCCGGTTGTGATGATGCTGTTGAACAAATTCTTGCATCTGGACTCCGGTTAACATCGACTATTGAGCGTGAAAAGATTCGAAATCAAGTTCTTGAGTCCACGCGAGATATCCCTGATGAGGATCTCGCTGCACTTGGATTCAGCGACTGGATCGATGCACTGGAACGCGGAGTGGCTGCGCATCATGCAGGCGCCCTACCACGATTCAAAGAAATCGTTGAATCCCTTTTTCAGCAGGGTTTGCTGAAAGTTGTATTCGCGACCGAGACGCTCGCGCTGGGCATCAATATGCCGGCTAAATCGGTGGTTCTGGAACGCTTGGTTAAGTGGAACGGTGACGCCCATGTTGACCTTTCCCCGGGGGAGTACACCCAAATCACCGGTCGTGCTGGCCGTCGTGGCATTGATATCGAGGGTCATGCGGTTGTGCTCTGGCAGCAGGATCTAGACCCTAAATCACTCGCTGGTTTGGCGTCCACACGGACATATCCCTTGAAATCCTCATTTCGACCCAGTTACAACATGACGGTTAACCTGGTGGGATCAATAGGTACCGAACGAGCACGCGAATTACTGGAGACTTCATTCGCCCAATTTCAGGCCGATGCTTCGGTGGTCGGCTTAGCGACCGAACTGCGAAAACTCGAAGAGGCAAAAGCCGGCTACTTCGATTCAATGCAATGCCATCTCGGTGACTTTGAGCAATACAGTGCCCTTCGATATGAGATTACAGTTGCCGAACGTCAAGACAGCAGACAAGTCGTGCGTCAAAAGCGCGACTTCGGTGAAGCACAACTGCGGACGCTTAAAGTCGGAGATGTCATCATGCTGTCCGCCGGTAAAAAAGCAGGCCCGGCGGTTGTCGTGTCACCTGCAATCAATAGTGACAAGGTAGAGCCACGACCCATGGTGCTGACCGGGGATCGTCAAGTGCGCCGCCTCAACCACCATGATGCACTAGCGGACTTGAGTCCCATCGGGCGAATTAGGGTTCCCAAAAGTTTCTCATCGCGCGATGCCCATATGAAAAAGAACTTGGCATCGCAGGTTCGCGACATTGGCCAACAGGCCGCTGATCCAAAACGGCGTGGAAAAAAGTCACATGACATAAACCCGCTCGTCCAGGATCTTCGTGATCAGATGCGGGCGCACCCTTGCCATGGCTGCGACGAGCGGGAAGCCCATGCTCGATGGGGGGAGCGATATCAGAAAACGGAGGGTCAATATCAAGAAGTTTCCTCCCGGATGAAGGGGCGCACCAACACGATTGCTCGGCGATTTGATCGCTTGTGTTCGGTGTTGGGGGATCTTGATTACTTGGTTAAAGACCCTAGAGGCGAATGGCAGGTTACCCAACGTGGTGATCTTCTCAAAGGGGTTTACTCGGAAAATGACCTGTTGATCGCCCAAACAATTTTGGCTGGAGTCCTAGATGAACTGGACCCGCCGACCTTGGCAGCCGTCTGCTCAACTTTCGTGTATGAAAGTCGGCGCGGAGATTCCGATGAAGCTCCGTCAGTCCCTGGTGGACCAACCCAAAAAGCCCTCGACGATATCCACGAAATTTGGGGCCATGTTGAAGGAGTCGAGCACGACCACAAAGTGCACGAGAGCCGCAAGCTTGACGCCGGCTTAGCTTGGGCTCTTTACCGGTGGGCCAAAGGCGCCACATTAATGAAGATATTGACAAGTAATGACGTAACGGCTGGGGACTTTGTTCGTTGGGTGCGACAGGTAATTGACCTTCTCGGTCAAATTGTCGCGGTAACCCCTCCCGATTCAGCTCTACACGCCAACGCGATGGCCGCGATTGATTTGTGCAAGAGAGGGATTATTTCTTATCCCAGCGCAGCCTGAAGTAGTTCATCGACATACTTTTCAACACCCCAACTAACGGCCAGTTCATTAAGTGTCTGCATATCGACCGGCTCATAGGGAATTTCGACGCTCCACGCACCCACCGGAAGGCGCGTCTCAGCCGCAATTACTGCCATGGCAGCTGCTAGGTAGTCCGCCCCAGCGCTAATCCGCTCGGCAAGCCTCGGCGTTAGTGGCTTGGCGGGATCAGGTATTCCTGATGCCTTGATCAGCGCATCGAGGTTGGCATAGGCGTTTACCAGTGCGCTGGCGGTTTTATCTCCAATCCCTGGGATCCCAGGAAGACCATCGCTGGGATCACCGCGCAGCGCTGCCATAGACAAATAGCTACCAGGGGAGACGCCGTACTTGGATTCAATCGCACCCGGATCCAAAACTGGCCAATTTTCCACACCGCCAGAGACCTGCAAAAGTAATGAAACTCGATCGGTGACAACTTGAATCAGGTCTCGATCACTGGTCACCACGAATGAGCGGCCCTGATGCTGGGCGGCAACCGAGGCGATAACGTCATCGGCTTCAAAGCCATCGATCCCAATTCTGGCAACGCCCCAGGCATCAAGGATTGCCGCAATTGCACCAATTTGTGGGCTTAGAGTGTCGGGGACTTCTTCCTGCCCCGATGTCACTTCCAGCCGGTGTGTCTTGTAGCTGGGGACTAACTCAACGCGCCACTCTGGTCGCCAGTCGTTGTCCCAGGCCGCAACAATTCCGCTGGGGTGGTGAATCGTGATCAGTTTGGTCAACATGGAAAGAAATCCACGAATCGCATTGTGGGGGCTGCTATTGGGAGCGGTCATTTTTTCGGGGAGGGCATAAAACGCCCGGTAATACAGAGTTGCGCTATCGAGGATTAACAGAGGTCCACTCACGGCGAAAGTATGACACCCGGGCTAATCTGTCCTACATGGCTGCAACCTCGGATTACCTGGAGCGAATTACTCGGGCACAGGTTCACATGCAAGAACTGGGTATCGATTTGATGCTGGTCACCCCCAGTGCAGACCTGCGCTATCTCATTGGTTACAACGCAATCCCTTTAGAGCGCATCACGGCCTTAGTCATTTCACCCCACAATGAACCTTTCCTGGTTGTGCCTCGGCTGGAGGTCTCAACGGCCACCGCAAGTCCGTTTGGAAATTTCGGCTGGGCTGTAATTGGCTGGGCAGAAAATGACAATCCGTACGACATCATCCGAGATGTATCCGGTTTCACCACAGGACGAGTTGCGGTCGACAATCACATGTGGGCAGAGCGAGTTCTCAAAATCCAGAAATATTTTCCACTAGCTCAAATCGAATTGGCTACGCCCATAATTGGGGCGATCCGGATAACGAAAACCCCAACCGAGTTAGATTTTTTGCGCGAAGCGGCCGCGGCAATTGATCGGGTCCATGCGCAAGTCCCTGATCTACTTAAAGTTGGCCGCACGGAGGAGGAGGTCGGGCGAGATATATCCGAACTCATTTTAGCCGAAGGACACGTACGCGTTGATTTTGTCATTGTTGCCTCTGGCCCAAACGGAGCCAGCCCACACCACGAACTCAGTAATCGAGTGATCATTGCCGGAGACCCAGTTGTGGTTGATATCGGTGGAACCATGCCCAGCGGATACTGCAGCGACTGCACACGTACCTATTCAATGGGTGATCCGGGCTCTGAATATCTTGAGCGTTACAAAATATTGCAACGAGCACAAGTGTTATCCACTAAAGCCATACACCACGGTGCAATCAGTTACACCATCGATGCTGCCGGGCGTAATGAACTTTCCAAAAATGATCTAGCTCAATACTTCATTCATCGAACCGGTCACGGAATTGGGCTTGAGACACATGAAGAGCCCTACATTGGTGAGAACAATGAAACCATCATTGAAAACAATATGGTTTTCAGCATTGAACCTGGCTTTTACATCGAAGGTGTACACGGAGCTCGCATCGAAGATATTGTCATTTGCACCCCCGATGGACCTGAATCAATCAACAAACAATCTCGTGATCTTGTCATTATTGAGATTTAGTCGACATAAACATGTCAAAGCGAACCCTGATCACCAATGCTGCAATCTATGCACCAAGTGTTCCTTTTGCCACAGCGATGTTGATTGACGGCGAGGAAATCGCTTGGATCGGAGATCACAGTGGCGCCGAGGTTCACCGTGAACTTGCCGACACCGTGATACACGCGCAGGGGCACTTCTTGGCACCAGGTTTTGTTGATGCTCACGTTCACGCCACCAGCACAGGAATTATGCTCAACGGTCTCGACCTCACCCGGGTCCGAAATAAGAATGAGTTTCTTGACTTGCTTAGTGATTACGCAAAACACCTCAGTGGTGCAACGGTTCTGGGCCACGGGTGGGATGAATCGAATTGGGATGATCCAGAGCTCCCCACCCGAGAAGAAATCGATCGGGCTACCTGGGGGAGCGTCGTTTACTTAAGTCGGGTTGACGTCCATTCGGCGTTGGTTTCGAACTCGCTGGTAGCCCAAGTGCCGGCGAGTCGAGGGCTCACAGGATTCAGTGATGGCCCGGTCACCCAACTCGCGCACGGAGCATTACGCACATTTGCCTTAGATTCAATATCGGGTGGTCAACGAAACAAAGCCCAGGAAACATTTTTCGCAAACGCCCTTTCACAAGGAATTGTCAGTCTCCATGAAATGGCCGGCCCGCACATCAGTTCACACGAAGATGCGAGTTCACTCAAAGAACTTGCATCGAAGGCGGGTATGCCGCACCTCGCGATTTACTGGGGCGAACTTTTCAGTCCGCGTACCCAAGAGATAATTTCAGACCTCGAGGCCATTGGCGCTGGCGGTGATTTATTTATTGATGGTGCGGTTGGATCGCGAACCGCATTCCTGCGTGATCCTTACACCGATAACCAGGACACCCGCGGTGCGAATTACCTTAGCGTTGAGCAAGTTGCTGATCATCTGGTTGCCTGCACACAAGCAGGTATTCAAGGTGGGTTCCACGTGATCGGTGATCAGGCATGTGACATCGCAATCCAAGGCGCAAGTTTGGCGGTGTCCAAAACATCAGAATCAGACTTCAGAAGGCTTCGTCACCGTTTCGAACACGCAGGAATGCTTGCCGAAGACCACATCGGAGTCATGCGTCATCTCGGCCTGATTGCCAGCATGCAGCCATTATTTGATGCTTGGTGGGGAAATCCCGGTGGCATGTACGAGTCTCGATTAGGTGAACGTTCACAACATATGAATCGGTGGGGCAGCTTGCAAGCTCTGGGAGCCGCAGTGTGTTTCTCATCAGATTCACCTGTTACTCCGAACACGCCTTGGGATGCAGTCCACGCCGCAATGCATCACCACAATTTAGAAGAGCGGATCAGTGGAAGGGCAGCATTCGCGGCTCACACCCGAGGCGGTTGGCGCGCTCTTGGTGCACAATTCGATTCAGAAGGTGTGATCGAGGTTGGAGCAACAGCCAATTTGGCTACGTGGCTTGTCGAGGACTATTTAGTGAGTGTTCCTGATTCACGAGTCACCCAGTGGAGCACGGATCCGCGTTCCGCCACTGTGCCATTGCCCAATTTAGGCGACGCAGAATCACCAATCATTCCCGTCAATGTGTGTACGATCGTTAAGGGTCAAATCGCCTATCTCGAAGACAGTTTTGCTGATCGAGTAAGCACTAATGGTTAGAACACCCCTTACTTTGGGGTTGCGAGTCACCTCTGCGGGACTAGCCGGCTGGCTTCTTGCTTTGGCCTACCCCTTAGCCAATCAATGGTGGCTGGCGCCTATCTCTATTGCGATTTTTATCGGATCAGTGTGGGGTACGAGTAAGAGAGCTAGCGCCTTCATCGGTTTCGTTTTTGGCCTAGTGACATTTCGTGTGCAGCACGATTGGTTGATCGTGGTGGGTGTAGATGCAACCTGGATTCTTTCGATC
>CAMAVT010000122.1 GCA_945861775.1 Bifidobacterium breve | reverse complement strand
CAAACCGCCCAATTCACCATGGTGGAAAAACTCACGACCATGGTCACCCAAGGTGAGGAGGTGGCTCGCAGCCAGCAGGAAACACAGGCCGCTCAACTGGTGGGCAAACAGGTCACCTACGTGAGTTCCACCGGTGCAAAATCTGAAGGAATTGTCGATTCCACTTCATTTTCCGATGATGGCCAGACGTTGATGATCGATGGAAAGTCGGTCAAACTATCCGCGGTCACCGGAGTTACTGGTGGCCCAAGTGATTCTGATATTGCGCAAGCCCTGAATAATCTTGGGCCGTCGCTCACCGCCAATCTTGCGCCCGAATTAGTTAGGGCGCTGCAAAACTTGGGGCTCACTCAATTCGGCGCTCCAGCTGCGAGCCCGTCAACCGTGATCCCGACCGTTACTTCTCCTTCGGGGAGCACTGCAACACCCGTCCCCGCTGCGGAAGAGGGGTGAGGACACACTTTTTGACAGTCGCACTGGGCATGCGCCTGCTGCGTTTGAGTAACTGAATAACAGAAATTAAATAACTAAAAAGGTACCGCTAAGGATTGCGAAACCTTTGATTGCGAGGCCACGGATGGCGTTGAAAAAGAAGTAGTTGAGCCGAACGGTTCAACTCAACAACAACCGGAGGTAAAAAATGCTTCGCTCACTATTCTCAGGAATTACAGGTCTGCGAGCCCATCAGCAAATGATGGACGTCACAGGTAACAACATCGCCAACGTCAACTCATCTGGCTACAAGTCGCAGACGGCTGTCTTCGAGTCAGTGATCTCCCAAGCAGTTAAGGCACCAGGCGCGCCCGTTGCCGGTGGCGCCAATGCCGCTGCACGAGGTGGCGTGAACGGGGTCCAGATCGGACTCGGTGTTCAGCTTGCCGGTGTCTCAACGAACTTCGGTCAGGGATCTTCCCAGCTAACGGGAGTCTCCACCGACTTCGCGATTCAAGGCTCAGGATTCTTCACCACCAATAACGGAACAGAGAATCTTTTCACGCGTGCAGGATCTTTCACCCTTGATGCAAACGGCAAGTTGGTTTCACCGGACGGAAGCATCGTCCAGGGTTACATGGCCGACGCCGTAGGCACGATCAACCCAAACGCTGCCCCTGAAGACGTCACCCTTCCGATAGCAACGTTGCTCCCGGCAGTGGAAAGCACAACAATGAAATTCACGGGTAACCTTTCAGCCGATGCCGCCGTTGGTGCCACCGTGGTGAGTTCAATTATCACTTACGACGTGCTGGGAGCAGAAAGTGCAACCACGGCCACCTTCACCAAGACCGGGGCTGGTGCTTGGAACGTTCAGTTGACAGCACCCAATGGAGTTGCCGGAGCTGTTGTCGGGCTTACCTTTGATGGCACTGGAGTCCTGACCAACCCAGCAGCAGTGAACGGTACGAAAACTATTCCGGTGCTGAATCGGCCCGTGGTAGTTGCCGCCGCTGGTGTCACAGGGGTCCCGGTCGCCGACTTTGCAGTGGACGTCACGGGCCTTTCCCAGTACTCGGCGCCGAGCTCAGCTGGTATTACCGAACAAAATGGTGCCGGCGTTGGTGCGCTCACCACCTTCACCACAACGAGTGATGGACAACTCATCGGTATCTACAGCAATGGTCAGAAGCAGGCGTTGGCGCAACTGGCAATCGCCACTTTCAATAACCCTGACGGCTTGGAGAAGGTTGGCGACACCAGTTACCGGACCACCGTCAACTCGGGTGTGGCACTCATTGGTGCTGCGACCGTTGGTGGGCGTGGGTCAATCCAGGGTGGAACCCTGGAAATGTCCAACGTTGACCTAGCTTCTGAGTTCACCAACCTGATCGTGGCCCAGCGCGGCTTCGCGGCCAACTCGCGAACCATGACGGCAGCGGATGAAATGCTCCAGGAGCTCATGAGCATCACGCGTTAACCTGAGATTCTGTGCGGGTAGGTGCCCTAGGTGCCTACCCAAACGGAATTTTCGGACCATTTTCGTAACTATTGGGGTGCTTCTTGCCCGTCACACCTTAAGTGGCAACTATTTATGCCGATTACACTGTTGGAAGCCACATAGCCCATGGAAGGAGCAGGCACCGTGATTAAGTTAACGAGACTCAATGGCGAGCAGTTCGCGTTGAATTCTGATCTGATCGAGCGGATCGAGGAGTCACCAGACACCGTGCTGACCCTCGTGGACGGCAAACACATAATGGTGTCTGAGCGACTCGACGACATCATTGATTCAATCCGGTTGGACCGCGCTACGGTCCTAGCGATCGCCCAAGACGTGTCTGAAGCTGTCGATAATCCTTCTGGCCCTAAGGGTCATAACGTCATTTCAATGAATCCGCGGGGATAATTGTGGATCCAATAACGCTTATTGGCGTGGTTCTCGCCTTCATCATTGTCATGGTGGTCCTCATCCTTGAGGGCGGATCGCCCACGTCCATTTTGCTTTTAGCCCCATTGATTCTGGTTTTCGGCGGCACATTCGCCGTGGGAGCGGCCGGAATGTCGGGCAAATTATTCGTGTCAGCGATTAAAGCTGCCGGTAAAGCGCTCGTTTCTGCAACACCTAAGTACGAAAGTTTGTTGGAAACCCTCGTGGATTGCGCCAATATCGCCAGGCGTGATGGATTACTCTCCCTGGAAGCCACGGTAAGCGAGATTGAAGATCCTCTGCTGAAACGTGGACTGGAATTGGCAATTGACGGTACAGACCCCGGCGACCTTGGACGTATTCTCGAGGCCGAACTGCACAGTGAAACGGTTTATGGCGGACGCCAAGCAAAACTCTTCGCGGATATGGGTGGTTACGCCCCTACCATTGGCATTATCGGAACAATTCTTGGTCTGGTCACCGTCCTGGGTAACCTCTCCAACCCGGATGAACTCGGTGGGTTGATTGCCGCGGCCTTCGTGGCAGCTATGTGGGGCGTGCTCTCCGCAAACGTTTTCTGGCTTCCGATCTCAAGCAAGATGAAACTGCTCAATGACCTTCGCACAACGCAGGGTGAGGTAATCATTGAGGGAATTTTGGCCATTCAGGCTGGCGCTAACCCGCGCATGGTTGAGCGCAGGCTTAGGGCACTGCTCCCCGCTGACGTACTGCGGGATCTTGAAAAGGCAGGCTGAAATTGACTAATCGTCGCCACATTGAGCAGGAACATGAGAACCACGAAAGGTGGCTTATTTCCTATGCCGACATGGTGACCCTGTTGTTCGCCCTGTTTGTGCTCCTCTTCGCGATTAGCCAAATCAACCAGAAAAAGTTCGATGAACTTGCCGTGTCGTTGGCCACCGGTTTTGGCACGGTCGTGAATATCTCCGACGGCAATGACAGCGTCCTGCCTGAAGCGGGAGACAACGTGACATTGAACTCGACCCCCCCGGTCGACGTTCCTGCGATAGTCGTACCCGACATTATGCCCCAACTCAAGGAACAGGTTTCGGCCACAATGTCAACGCAGGGAACCATTGCTGGTGAAAAAACGAGCCTTGCTGTTCAGGCTGCAGAGGCGGCCCAGGCTGCTGATCTGGCCAACCTGAGTAAGGCAGAATTGGCACTTGTCGAAGCCGTGAGCGCCTCGAGCCTTGCCGGGAAAGTAGTTCTCAGCCGGGAGGAACGCGGACTGGTTGTGACCCTCCTCGTGGACGACGTGATTTTCCCCCCACACAGCGCAACGCTTCAGTCCGGCGGAGAAGATGCCATTAGGGCCCTTCTTCCCGCTCTCCAGGACTCGGGAACCCAACTCATTATTGAAGGCCACACCAACACGGCTAATGTGCAGCCGATCAACTTCCCCAGCGACTGGGAGCTCTCCAGCGCGAGAGCGGGTGCGGTTGCTCGATTCCTGAACTCTGAAGGGGGAGTTTCCCGCGACAGAATGCACGTTGCCGGCTATGCGGACACGTCTCCTCTGGTTCCCGAGTCCAACCCGGATAATCTCCGGCTCAACCGCCGAGTGGCGATCGTGTTGGCTAGTGGCCTAACGGATGAACAACGCGCCCTCCTTGCCGGATCAAGGGTCGCCGGTGCGATTGCCGATATGCAGGCCGCCCAATGAGGAAAATAGCCACCAGTTCGCTCAAGATTCGGTTCGAAAAGCCGATTAACCGCATGGAGGAAAATCATGGCTAAAAAGAAGTCCGACTCAGAAGATGGCGAAAAGAAGTCAAAACTGAGGATAGTTGTCGTTGTGCTTGCCGTTCTACTGGTGGCAGGCGGCGTTTACATGTTCCTTGGTAAAGGTTCCTCAGAGGCACCCGCGGTTGCCGAACCTGTCGCCGCAGTGGCCGTGGTTAAAGGCGCGGTCATTCCCCTTGACCCGATGTTCATCAACCTCAAAAACGAACGTTTCCTCAAGCTAGGGCTGGCACTGCAAACGACAATAATGGGCGACAAAGCCGAGCTCGATGGCTCGATGGCCAAGGATGCCGCTATTGAGGTCTTTAGCGATCAAGATGTCGCGCAATTAATGAGTGAAACTGGCCGTGCCACGCTCAAAGAGGAATTACTCGAACGGGTGACCGATAGTTACGGCGTCACAGTGATCGATATCTACTTCACGGAGTTCGTAATGCAGTAAACGTGCCCCAGTCGCCATGGATGAAACGCGACTTATGATCTCGGGCTGCTGGCTCGAGGGTTGAAAGGCTGGAAGGATCCGGCCCGTACTTCCCGAATTTGCTCTACTTTTTGAGTCGAATCTCTCAGTTAACCTGCGAGGCTGACGATAAGTCCTTCGTGGCATCAAAATCTTCCACCCGGGCACGCTCTGGGGGTGACGCGTCTGCGGGCGCCGGCGCAGAGCTTTATGATTTTCATAACCCGTCAAAATTCACCCGTGATCACCAGCGGATCCTGGAACAGGCATTATCGGCCTACGCAGATCAAACCGCCTCGGTCATCACCTCAAAGCTGCGTGCATCCTGCTCCCACGACCTAGAGTCATTGCAGCAAACGACCTATTTGGCCTTGATCAACTCTCTCCCCGAAGAAACGGTTCTTCTGGTCACATCGCTCAACCCACTGAATTCAGTTGGTTTGATTCACCTTCCCCTAAACTTTGCAATGCTGGCGGTTGACCTTCCCCTCGGAGGCCCCGGAGACGATGATCAACCCAACCGTGGCCTGACCGAAATCGAGACCATTCTTGTTGGCGATCTGGGCAGTAGCCTCGCCGGAGCCCTGCGGTTCAGTTTTGATGGAATCATCACCTGGTTCCCCGTCCTTAACGGCCAATTCTCCTCACCGGAGCTCGCACACGCTGCCTCCAACGGTGACCAAATGCTGGTCGCAACCTTCCGGATGGAGATAAAGGAACAAGAGTTCCGCACAATTCTCGCCCTCCCACTTTCCCCCATCCTGCCTTTCCTGGACGCCACAATCGCTTCTCGACAGGCCGAAAAGGGTAGGGCGAGTAGCCGCGACTTCACCGCAGATCTCGAGGAGCGTCTTCGGCTCGCCCCCGTCACGGTCTCCGTGCGCTTACGACCGATCCAGGGACGTTTGTCCGAATTCGCGAATATCAGCGTCGGAGATGTGTTCCGGCTTGGTCATTCACCTGACTCACCGTGGGAAGTCACCAGCAATGGTGTCGTGTTTGCGCATGCGCTCCCCGGTGGCGAAGGTACTCAAGCAGCATTTCGAGTTATTTAAACAAATAGGGAGTAGATATGACCGTTGGTAACAATGAGGGCCAGATGGTACTCATTATGGAACAGATGCGTATGGCCATGTCTGGATTGTGCGATGCCCTCTCCGTGACGTCGGTTGTGTCTTCAGGCGATCCATCGATGGAGCCATTAGACATCGAGATCACTTCCACCACTTCGCTTGCTGTTGTTTCTGTCGAGGGCTCCATCAATGGCAATCTGATGGTCGCACTACTGCAAGGTGCAAGTCCAGATATCACTACTTCAGAGGGCCTGGTCGAAGAGTTTGCTTCAGCAGTTGACGCCATGTCCCAGGTGCTTGATTCAGAAATTGGAGCTCCATCAGCAGCCTCTGGTGCACCCACCGTCGCTCCAGACGTGAGTGTGCCGCTCATTGTTGACGGTGCGGTCGTGGGCGCGGTACTGCTATTCCTTGCTCCTGCTGCCGAACCTGCTTCTGAGGAACCTGCAGAACCTGCCGAACCTGAAGAACCTGCCGCACCAGCAGCACCTGCTGCACCGGCACCCGCAGCACCAGCAGCACCTGCTGCTCCGGCGGCACCCACTGCTCCTCCTGCTGCTTTAGGCGGAATGGGCACGATCAAGCAAATGGATGCGCTCGCTGGTGTGATGATGGAAATCACGATTGAAGTGGGACGCACCTCACTGCCTATCGGCCAACTTCTGCAGTTGCAACCGGGACAGATCGTGGAACTTGACCGTGAAGTGGGCTCGCCGCTGGACATGTTTATTAACGGCACCCTGCTGGCCCACGGTGAGATCGTTGTTGTTGACGATCAGTTCGGCTTCCGGGTCACTTCAGTCGTAACAACGGATTGATTCACGTCGAATCGTTGAATTGATGGATACTTTATGGCTCATCCTTAGGCTTGGTCTTTCGTTTGCCCTTGTCCTGGGTCTGATCTGGGGTCTTGCCCGAATCAAAAAGCGCGTAAGTCCCACGAATGCGGGCACGATTCAGGTCCTGTCGAAAATTCCGGTAAGCCGCAAAGGCAGCCTGCTGATCGTCGAAGTGGGCGGCAAAAAACTTATGATCGGTGCCACCGACACCAGTATTTCATTGATCAGTGAGATTGACATTGCGCCGGAGACCGTTGAGCTTAAAGAAGAACGGCGGCCGGTCGAACTCGATGCTTACATGTTTGGAATGCTCGACTCCCCCGAATCAATGGGTTATGAGTTGGACCCTGCGGAGATGGATGCACTCGCTTCACTCAAGAAGTCACAGTCCGACAGCAAACTTGCCGGCTCGGTGCTCTCTCCGGGAACATGGCGACAACTCGCCGAAGCTCTGCGCGAGAAGACGGTCCGCTCATGAATCGTTGGGCACGCCGTGTCATTGCCATGTCCGCGACACTTATCAGTTCACTAGTCATCGGTGTTGCACTGGCCACGCCGTCACAAGCCGTGTCAATTGAACTTCCCGACCTCGTCGGCGGTGAGGGGCCATCAAGCGCGATCGTGCTCCTGCTTTCACTCACCGTTCTTGCTGTGGCGCCTGCATTGTTGTTGATGGTCACCAGTTTCACAAAAATCATCGTGGTGCTGTCCATCACACGTAATGCTTTGGGCCTGCAGGGTGTACCGCCCAATCAGGTGCTTGCTGGACTGGCAATCTTCCTGAGCCTGTTCGTGATGTCACCTGTTCTCACCGTGGTGAACACGGATGCACTGCAGCCCTACCTTGATGGGTCAATCAGTTTTGGTG
>CAMAVT010000121.1 GCA_945861775.1 Bifidobacterium breve | reverse complement strand
CAAAAGCAATCATCAAAGAAGCCGGCTACTACAACGCTGGTACTTGCGAGTTCCTGATCGGCACCGACGGCACCATCTCATTCCTTGAAGTGAACACGCGACTCCAAGTTGAACACCCCGTCAGTGAAGAAGTAGCGGGGATTGACCTTGTTCGCGAGCAATTCCGCATTGCCCGTGGTGGGACAATTAACTACCCGGACCCCGTTCTGCGTGGTCACAGTATTGAGTTCCGGATCAACGGTGAAGACCCCGGTCGTGGTTTTCTTCCCGCACCCGGCAAACTCGCACTATGGGAACTTCCCAGTGGCCCGGGAATCCGCGTTGACACCGGCTTTGAAGCCGGAGACGTAATCGGTGGAAACTTCGATTCACTCTTGGCCAAGTTGATCGTCACGGGCAAGGACCGCCAAGAAGCCCTACAGCGTTCACGACGCGCACTCGCCGAATTCAAAGTGGACGGAATCGCAACGGCACTAACATTCCACCGAGTGGTGGTCGAGGATCCAGCTTTCGCCCCGGCTGACCCCGAAGCACCTTTTACCGTTCACACCCGTTGGATTGAAACAGAGTTCAACAACGAAATCCCTGCCTACTCAGGGGATACCCAAGAACTCGAAGACAGCGTTCCCCGCCAATCAGTGGTCGTTGAAGTCAATGGCAAACGCCTTGAGGTCACCCTCCCCAGTGGCTTTGGAACCCAATCGAGTGAGCCAACGCCCACCGCCAAAAAGCGCGAGCGCAAAAAAGCAGGTGCTAATACTTCTGGTGATTCACTCGTTGCACCTATGCAGGGAACGATTGTGAAAATCGATGTCACCGAAGGTCAAGTGGTCGAAGCGGGCGATCTGATCGTGGTGTTGGAAGCAATGAAGATGGAGCAGCCGCTCACCGCGCACAAAGCCGGCACGATCACCAAACTCAACGCCGAAGTAGGAACAACAGTTCCCTCGGGCACTGTTCTTTGTGAGATTATTGCCTGATCAAGCTCGTGCCGACCACCACTAGGTACTAGATTGCGCTGGTGAACTTAATCAACACACCCGTCAATGCCCCGACCGATCTGCTCAATGCCGCAGCTTTAGAGTCCGCTACTGCCATTGCAACATTAGCTGGCATCGGTAAACACGACATTGCGATTGTGCTGGGCTCAGGTTGGGTTCCCGCCGCAGAAATGATTGGTGCCCCAGCCGCCGAGTTCGACATGACCGAAGTCCCCCATTTCAGCGCTCCAGGTGTTTTGGGCCACAGCGGGAAAATTCGCAGTGTCGATATCAACGGTAAGCGCGTACTCGTTTTTCTGGGGCGCACGCATTTCTATGAAGGAAAAGGCGTAGACGCTGTAACCCACCTTGTTCGCACCGCCGCCGCAGCCGGCTGCGAGACCATGATCCTGACGAATGGTTGTGGTGGTCTCAACCCCGAGTGGTCTCCCGGAACACCCGTGCTGATCAAGGACCACATCAACTTCACCGGCAACTCTCCGCTGCACGGCGCCCACTTTGTTGACCTGACCGATTTGTATTCCTCTCGGCTACGCGCAATGTGCCACGAGGTCGAGCCAACCTTGCCCGAAGGCGTGTACGTCCAATTCCCTGGCCCAATGTTTGAAACTCCGGCCGAAATCACCATGGTTCGTAACATGGGAGGCACCCTGGTCGGAATGAGCACGGCCCTTGAAGCAATTGTTGCTCGATCACTTGGCATGGAGATCCTGGGAATTTCATTGGTCACGAACCTTGCTGCCGGCATGAGTGGCGAACCTCTCAATCACGAAGAAGTTCTCCAAGCGGGCAAAGATGCAGCAGTTCGCATGGGTGACCTGCTGGCAAAAATAATTGCAAAGATTTAGATCAGAAGGCACCAGAGAATATGAATGTGATTTCGCAGGCTAGGGATTGGCTGGTCAACGATCCACATGAACAAACCCAACACGAGCTACGTGTGCTCCTCGAACGCGCTGGGCAGATGGACCCACTAGCGATCGCTGAACTACACGACTGTTTTAACGGAACACTTCAATTCGGCACGGCAGGACTGCGTGGAAAATTAGGACCCGGACCGAACCGCATGAACCTAGTGGTTGTTGCCCGCGCAGCCGCCGGTCTTGCCAATTACCTCAAGAAGCACAATCCGGACCTAAAGGAAATCAGCGTTGTAATCGGGTTCGACGCTCGGCACAACTCGGAACTTTTTGCGAAAATCACCGCGCAAATTCTCTGCGGTGCGGGAATCAAGCCATTTCTATTCCCACACACGGTCCCAACGCCGGTGTTGGCATTTGCCATTCGACATCTGGGCACTGACGCAGGCGTCATGGTGACCGCGAGCCACAATCCACCACAGGACAACGGTTACAAGGTCTATCTGGGAAACGGCGCACAGATCGTTTCCCCAGCCGATACGCAAATTGCCCAATGCATTACAGAAGTCACCCAACAAGGACCCGTTCATGACCTACCCCTAGGCGACACCTGGACAACCCTTGATCACACCACCGAAGCGGCATACCTTGATCGAACCGCGCAATTGGTAGACAAAAGAATCAGCAGCAACACAGAGCTAAAAACTGTTTACACCGCTTTGCACGGAGTCGGTGGAGAGTTGTTCATGGAGCTAGCCGAAAAGGCAGGCTTTCCCGAACCCATCAAGGTGGTCCAACAATTCGAACCCGATCCCACTTTCCCAAGTGTCGCATTCCCCAACCCCGAAGAGCCCGGAGCAATTGATTTATCAATTGAAACCGCAATTGCGCATAGTGCTGACCTAGTGATCGCCAATGACCCCGACGCAGATCGTTGCGCGGTTGCGATCCCGACCACCGAAGACAAGTCCCAATGGCGCATGCTTCACGGTGATGAAGTTGGCGCCCTGCTGGCATCTTGGATCGCGCAACAAAGGCCGAATGCAACAGGTGTTATGGCGCAGTCAATTGTCTCCTCGACAGTTCTTGAAGCAATTGCCCAAGATGCCGGCTTTAACTACCAGCAAACCTTGACCGGCTTTAAATGGATTGGCCCAATCCCTGATTTGATCTTCGGGTATGAAGAAGCCCTGGGCTACTGTGTTGATCCCGAATTTGTCAAAGACAAAGACGGACTCTCGGCTGCCCTAAAAGTAATGGAACTTGCAGCCCACCTAAAAGCGCATGGACAAACATTGCAGAGTGAACTTGATCGCATTGCAATGCAAGTCGGCGTCTATGCAACCGAACAAGTTTCCATCAGGGTCGGTGACCTATCGGTGATCCCGGAAATCATGCAACGTCTACGTGAAACTCCCCCAACGCAGATTGCCGGTGCAAAAGTCACCGAATTTGTCGATCTTTCTATTGGCACCAAAAGTCTCCCACCAACCAATGCCCTGATGTTTCACCTGGAAGGGGGCGGGCGGGTAATCGTGCGGCCCAGTGGAACCGAACCCAAAGTGAAGGTCTACCTGCAAAGTGTTGTCAGTCTCGACCGTATCGATCTGACCACGGCCCGCAATAAAGCAAATGAAAATCTGCAACTCATGGCTTCTACGGCTGCCACCTGGCTCAAATAATCCTTCCGTGAGGCTTTTTAGACGAAAGTGAGTGAGAAACCCAGCCCGTACTAGGCTGAACACGTGTCTTCCCTGGATAACCGGCCTGCCGAAAGCCATAAAGGCCTGCTCGCATTCTTGGCTGGACTCCCGGGGGTCGATCAAGTGGGCGCCGAAGCCAGGGCAGCAGCGCTGGGAACCCGATCGATCAAGAAAGAATCCAAGATCTGGGCAATTGACCTGGCAATCTCCATGGTAGATCTAACCACCCTCGAGGGCGCCGATACCCCCGGCAAAGTCAAAGCGATGTCCGCAAAAGCCCTGCACCCCGATCCCACCGATCCAGGTACCCCCAGTGTTGCCGCAGTCTGTGTCTATGGTGATCTCGTCTATGCCGCGCGGGAAGTAGTGGGAGACCGGATCCACGTCGCAGCGGTTGCAACGGCGTTCCCTAGCGGTCGGGCCTCCCTTAGCGTCAAGCTCGCCGATACCAAGGATGCAGTAGCTGCCGGCGCTGACGAAATTGACATGGTGATTGACCGCGGTGCATTCCTCTCTGGGAATTACGGCAAAGTCTTCGACGAAATAGTTGCGGTCAAGCAAGCCTGCGGACCAGCTCACCTGAAAGTTATTTTGGAAACCGGTGAGCTCAAGACCCTCGATAACGTCCGCAAAGCAAGTTGGTTAGCCATTAAAGCCGGCGCCGACTTCATCAAAACCAGCACCGGCAAGGTGACTCCTGCAGCTACCCTTCCGGTGACCTTGGTCATGTTGGAAGCCGTGCGGGATTACTATCAGGAAACCAACATCAGAATCGGCGTGAAGGCTGCCGGTGGAATCAAGACCAGCAAAGACGCGATCAAATACCTAGTGTTGATTAATGAAACAGTTGGGGACGCATGGCTCACCCCGGACCTATTCCGGTTCGGGGCTTCAACCCTTCTCAATGACCTACTTTTGCAAAGACAAAAAATGATCACCGGCCACTACTCTGGCCCCGACTACGTCACAATCGATTAGACGACGAGAGCGAAAGAAGACAACAATGAGTTTCGAATACGCTCCAGCACCGGAGTCCACCGCAATTGTGAATATCAAAAGTTCTAATGGCCTGTTCATAAATGGTGAGTTCACCGCCGGACACGGAACCCCGTTTAAGACAATCAACCCGGCAACCGAGGAAGTCCTCGCGGAAATTGCTCAAGCGAACCAAGAAGATGTTGATGCCGCGGTACGCGCAGCCCGCCGAGCCTATGACAAGACGTGGTCAAAAATGTCTGGTCGCGATCGGGGTAAGTACCTGTTCCGTATTTCTCGCCTGATTCAAGAGCGTTCACGTGAATTCGCTGTCCTTGAAACAATGGACAATGGCAAACCAATTCGTGAAAGCCGTGACGTTGACGTCCCTATTGCAGCCGCACATTTTTTCTATCATGCAGGCTGGGCAGACAAGCTCGAGTTCGCCGGATTTGGCAACAACCCCAAGTCGCTGGGTGTCGCTGCCCAGATCATTCCGTGGAATTTCCCACTACTCATGTTGGCGTGGAAGATCGCCCCAGCACTGGCTACCGGAAACACCGTAGTTCTCAAACCAGCGGAAACCACTCCTCTGACGGCACTTCTTTTTGCCGAGATTTGCCAGCAGGCTGACCTGCCCCCCGGTGTGGTCAACATTCTCACCGGTGACGGCGACACCGGCCGCATGCTCGTTGAACACCCTGATGTCAACAAGATTGCTTTCACCGGCAGCACCGCGGTGGGCCAGGCAATCCAGCGACAGATTGCAGGAAGCAACAAACGTTTAACCCTCGAATTGGGTGGCAAGGCGGCAAACATTGTTTTCGAAGATGCCCCGATCGATCAGGCAGTCGAAGGGATCGTCAACGGGATCTACTTCAATCAGGGTCACGTCTGCTGCGCCGGAAGCCGACTGCTCCTGCAAGAAAGTATCGCGGAACAAACAATTGAATCCCTCAAGCGCAGACTCCAAACGTTGCGCCTCGGTGATCCATTGGACAAAAACACCGACATTGGCGCAATCAACTCCCGCGAGCAACTCAACCGAATCATTGACCTCACGAAAAGTGGTGACGAGGAAGGCGCGCAACGTTGGAGCCCTGATTGTGTGATCCCCGAGAAGGGATTTTGGTTCGCCCCAACAGTATTTACCAATGTCACCCAAGCACACCGGATTGCCCGCGAGGAAATCTTTGGACCGGTACTTAGCGTCCTCACTTTCAGGACACCTGATGAAGCAATTGAAAAAGCAAACAACACCCCCTACGGCCTCAGTGCTGGAATTTGGACGGAAAAGGGCAGTCGGATTCTTTCGATGGCTAACAAGGTTCGCGCCGGCGTTGTGTGGGCGAATACTTTCAACAGATTTGATCCGGCCAGCCCATTCGGCGGCTACAAGGAATCCGGCTTTGGACGCGAAGGCGGCATCCAAGGTTTGGGTGCCTATCTCACGAGCGAGGAGAGTTCATGATCGGCAACGACCGGGTTGAAGTGCGCAAAACCCACAAACTTTTTATTGGCGGAGCATTCCCGCGCAGCGAGTCAGGCCGCACCTACGAAGTTGTTAATACCCGCGGTGAGTTCCTGGCCAATATTGCCAAAGCCAGTAAAAAAGATGCCCGCGATGCTGTTATTTCTGCGCGCACTGGATTCAACTCGTGGTCCAAAGCAACCGCCTACAACCGCGGACAGGTTCTTTACCGGATCGCGGAAGTAATGGAAGGTCGTAAAGACCAATTCATCAACGACATTCAGGACGCCGAGGGCATCAGCAACAAAAAGGCAGCAGCGCAAACTGATCAAGCAATTGATCGTGTTGTTTGGTACGCCGGCTGGGCGGATAAGTACTCTCAAGTACTCGGGAACACCAACCCTGTCGCAGGACCATTTGTCAACTTCAGCATTCCCGAACCAACGGGTGTAGTTGCAGCAGTTGCCCCACAAGATTCCAGCCTGTTGGGACTCATCAGTGTCATTGCGCCAATTCTTGTCAGCGGCAACTCGGTGATTGTGATTGCCAGCACCAACTCACCTATCCCAGCGATCACACTGAGTGAATGCTTAGCAACCAGTGATGTTGTCGCCGGCAATATCAATATTCTCACCGGTGATCCAGCAGAAATCATGCCCTCACTTGCAAGCCACCTTGATGTCAACGCCCTCGACCTCACCGGAGTCACCGACCCCGAACTTCAGGCATCCCTTGAAGTTGAGGCCGCCGGAAGTGTTAAGCGAGTACGCAAGGCCCCAATCAACCCCAACTGGCAAGCAACCCCAAGCCTTTCTCGGATCCGAGCTTTCACCGAAATCAAGACCGTGTGGCACCCAGTGGGTGTGTAGTAGCAACGACAATCATGGTTCCCGAGAATCCCAACTCTCCTATTAATTTCGAGCCAAGTATTCGGGGCAACACCTCCAGCGCCGATTTCGCGCAACCCAAGTCACACCTCAGTGTCGACCAAGCAGCCAAACAAACAATTGATCTTCGCCCAGCAGAGTTGATCGTCACGCCCAATCAAGAGTTCGCAGAACAACTCCTAAAACATGGATGCACCCTCAAACGCCACGCTCACGCCATGAGTCTCGACCTCACTGCATACCCACCTGAGCCAAACCGCCCGCGACAAAGCAAGGAATTCCAGCTCACTCAGTCAACACAATTCATTGAAAAACTCACCGCTGACGAACTCTTCGATTCTTGGTCTGCCGCGTACCCACGCGGTCACCCCGATTACCTTCCAGGGAGGCGCGCAGAGTTAACAGCGGAGAACCTGCAACCGCTCCTAGACCGATCATTGCTCGGCGCAAACCATTGAGATTCATGAGGTTTCCGTCGCGGAGTCACTTGTCTGGGCTAGCGCCCACGAGGCCGTGCCTCATGTGCTATTTGTTTTGGAAAGACTTGAAGCAACGATTGTGAATTCCAGTGGGTTGGACGGAGCCGTTCGTG
>CAMAVT010000120.1 GCA_945861775.1 Bifidobacterium breve | reverse complement strand
GTTCCAACATGAGAAAGCGAGCTCGGTAGTTGCCGCCAGATTCGACGAGACCATCAAATGACTCGAGCCACTCTCGGGTTTCGGCTGGGTCAACGTCGACATATTGAGTGGGGAGCCCACCTGCGAGCAGTGGGGAGAGGGGATTAGGCATGACGGTTACCTCTCATTTCTCACCTGCAGGATCGCTGCGAGTGAATGTAGGAGTCAATGTAGTCGTATGGCAATTCGAGTAGTGCCCGTTCTGCCGTGGTTCCTATCTTATGGCGATCACCGTTAACTGGGTAAACACGGTGAACTTGGTAAACACGGTGGGCATCGTGGAGTTTCGATAGGCTGTCGCGGTGACCTCTGCGCCGAACAAGTTTGTAGATCTTTGCCCAATCCACTTGCCAAATGCCGTCGACTTGGGTGAACTATCCCCGTGAGCGTTTCATCCCAAGCCCTTGAACGTGCCTCTCGGCTTTCATTTACCGCAGGCCAAATTGTGCAAGAAATAGGTTACGACTCAGACTGCGACACTGATTTGCGCGAGGCTGTTGTAGAAATCATTGGTTCTGACCTCGTCGATCTGGATTTTGACGAAGTCGTCGACGCTGCCTTGCTGTGGTTCCGAGAGGACGACGGTGATCTGACGGATGCACTCGTTGATGCAATTAGCCCATTAGCCGACCAAGGGGTTGTTTGGCTTCTTACGCCCAAGCCTGGTCGCGACGGGCACGTTGAGCCGGAAGACATCACCGACGCTGCCCAGACCGCGGGCTTACGCCAAACCAGCACCATTAGCGCTGGGGAGAATTGGCAGGGGACTCGTTTGGTGGCACCGCGCGCTAAGCGTTAGTGTTCGAATCATGCCCATAGGTGTTGGCGATCAGGCCCCGGGCTTCACCCTGTCAAATCAATTCGGTGAGAGTGTTTCCCTCTCTGATTTCCATGGTAAAAAAAATGTGATTGTCATGTTCTACCCATTCGCGTTCACGGGAATCTGCACGGGCGAACTGTGCACAATTCGTGATCGCCGTGCTGACTTTATTAACGATGACACTGAAGTGCTGAGCATCTCTTGCGACCCTGTCCCGAGTTTGAAAGTTTTCTCGGAACAGGAAAAATTCACGCACAATCTTCTCAGCGACTTTTATCCCCACGGTGGGGTGTCAAAGGAGTACGGCGCATTCCTCGAAGATAAGGGCTTCGCGACTAGAGCTGCCTACGTTATTGACAAAGAAGGAATCATCCGCTGGTCGGTAGTTAATGGCCCGGGTGAAGAGCGCAACGCTGATGATTACGCAGCAGCTTTGGCTGAACTTTCTTAATCTGTTTCGTGAATTGATGCCTTATTAATCTGATTCACGTGTGAGACGATCCCACCGATCAGTGCAATTTGAGCGGTCATGTCTGCTCCACGTACCGCTTGGTGGGCGGCAGTCATCCCGATACTTTGAGTTGGGTCATCGTTTGCGAGGTTCCCGGCCGCCAACTCGAGTAAGTCGGCAAGAGGGGAAAGTGCGGCCTTGGGGATTTGGGTACTTGAATGTGACCGTGTTGCGCCGCGAAGGTCATTCGCAATATTGAGAACTCGAGCGCTCATCACCTGATTGGCTCGGAGTAATTCTTTGAGTGAATTCAAATCAACACTGTTGATCCGCGGACTCCAACGTGAGTGTTTGGCCAAGTCCTCGTATTGCGCGGCTAGCCCAAGAACTTTGTTACGCAACTCAACTGCCTGGTCATGCCACGCGGTTGCATCGTCTTTGGTTGGCTCACCTCTCAAATCGGTTGCAATGCGGGCGAGTACTTCAGCCAGTTGGACCTGAACTGCATTGAGACCTGCAGCGAGTTTTTGGGTATCTCGAGTTGGTGATGCGAGAAAAGATGCTACTAGAGCGAACAAGGCGCCAATCACTACACCCGTGAAACGTTCGAATGCTAACTCGGTTGTTAAATGCGAGCCGACCACCAAAATAACTGTGACCGCCAAACTTGCAGCGACCGCCGGTGATTCAGTTGGATTGCTGTACTGCATCAATCGTGCCATAACAAAACTCAAGGCAACAAGAAGCAGAATCACTATCGCGCCACTACCAATGAAGGAAACTATGACGAGAGCAACGGTGGCGCCAACGAGTGCGCCCAGCAGTTGAATCGACGTTTCCTTGGCAGCGTGGTGGAAAGTCACCCGCGTTGCAACTATCGCGGTGATGGCCGCTGGGACGGGGGATGCATAAGGAATCGCCTCGCTCACCAAATATGCGAAGAATGCTGCAAATGAGGTGAGAACAGCCAGTCGAACGTAGCTTGTTGGTTTAAATCGTTTGAGTCGGACCACGCTTCAGTATCGCAGGGTGAGATTTCACCAGGTCAAGGTGCGTGTAGCCAGCAACTCCGCTTCGCTGCGGTCATGAGTGACATGAATTGTTGGGATGCCTTCATGAGTGACTAAGTTCTTAACATCAGCTAACAGGCGTAAACGGGTCTCGGGGTCAAGGGCGCTATAGGGCTCGTCGAGTAACAGCACGGCCGGTTTTGCCGCAATTGCCCGCGCGAGTGCGACCCGACCTGCTTGCCCACCCGAAAGTTGCCACGTTTTCTGGCCAGTTACTTCACTGAGCCCAACCCAGTCAAGTAGTTCGGTAGCTCGGAGGCGAGCGGAATTATTTGACTCGCCGCTGGCTCGAAGCGCGTAACCAATGTTGTCGATCAAAGACAAATGAGGAAACAACAGCGGTTCTTGAAACACCAAACCTATATTGCGTTTATGTATGGGGACCCCGCTGAGATTCTTTCCCCCGAGCAGGATCTCCCCACTCAGTGGTGGATTCACGCCAGCCAAAGTGCTCAACAGGGTTGACTTCCCGCATCCGCTTTCTCCTACAACCACCAAGATTTCTCCTGGGCCAACTGTGAAATTCAAAGCGGGGGTCAGGGCCTTTTCATATCCGATCATCAAGTCGCGAACCTGCAAAATCGAATCGGTCATGTGAGTACCTTTCTTGATGCAGTTCTGTCAACAATCAAGAGAAGTGTCATAGTGAGAATTATGAGTATCACGCTAAGCACAGCGGCTGTTGCAAATGCTGACTCGCCCGGCTTACTCAAAAGTCGGGCAATCTGCACGGGCACCGTGGGTGAGTCTGTGCGTGATAACAATGTGGCTGCACCAAATTCACCAAGGGAAACTGCTGCCGCGAGTCCGCCGGCAGCCAACATGACACCACCAAAAACAGTCCCAAATGCTGTCCACCAAGCACGCATTGGGGCTGCACCCAAACTCAACGCGACAAAATATCGACGGGGATCAACATTTCGCAAGCTTGGAGTTGCGACAGCAACCACAATCGGTACGGCGATCAACGCGTGAGTGATGGGGATTAGCGCACCGGTTCCACGCAAATCAAGTGAACCGCGCGAAAAAGCAAGCAGGATCCCGAGCCCGAGTGTCACTGCCGATATACCGAGTGGAATCAAAGCCAGAGTAACAACAAATCCTTTTTTGCTCATGACAGCAATTGCTATTGCTCCTCCCAAAATTGCAGCAAGCACAGCGGTTCCCAGTGCCAATCCAAGAGATCTACCCAGGGCTGCAATCGGTGATCCGATTCGAGTGTTTGAAGTGCTGACAAGTTCGCTCCACCATTTCAGGGTGATCCCTCCTGAACTTGAGATGGACGACCAGAGAATGCTTGCAATCGGGCTAACAACCACAATCAAGGCAACTATGCAGGTGAGCATGACGAAGAGTCTGGTCTTTCGCCCAGAAATCTGTTTGCGTTCAAGGACAACTGTGGCCCGGGGTTCATCACGACTTACTCGGGCAGAAATCACAAAGACCAAACTGACAACAACCAATTGCAGGATTGCTGCTGCTAGGGCTGCTGGAAAATCGAGGAGAACGGAAGTGGAACGCAGCAGGACCTGTTCCAGTGTCCGGGTTCCCGAGCCATCACCCAATACGACAACAATGCCAAGTGAACTGAAGGAGAAAATAAAGACCACGCTCGCTGCCAACACAATTGAGTTGCGTAGTGCGGGCAGTGTGATTGTTGTAAAAACGCGGAAGGGGTTGGCGCCCAATGTGGCAGCGGTGACTTCCATTCGCGGATCCACTGTTGACCACTGGGCTCCAATGAGTCGAATAACAACAGCAAGGTTTATGTAGACATGTGCGAGCACGACGAGCACGAGTCCATTAGGAATGGCATCACCGAACAAGGACCGGAATCCCAGGGCTACAACCACGGTTGGCAGTACAAAAGGAACGGTGACCAACGCGAGAATGAACCCCCGTCCACGGAATTGGTAGGTGAACAAAACACGAGCGATGGGAATCCCAACCAGGAGTGAGAGCCCCACGCTGAGGGCTGCTTGACCGCAGGCCAGAAGCGCTACCTCCCACAGGGTTGAATCCGTCAGTTCACTGAGCATCTCGGCGCTCCAGGCCGTTGCTGCGAGTTTAACAAGTGGATAGATCAGGAACGTGAGTAATAAGAGTGCGGGAATAACCCACAGCCACTTAAGTCCGCGGGGTAAATGCTGAGCAAGCACGCTTGTCAGCGGTTCATCACCGTTCCCCAGGTGTCAAGCAATGATGAAAGTTCTTCATTGACCTGATCCGGTGGCAGCGAAGTACTCGTTTGAATGACCGGGGTGAAAGAGGTAAACACAGTAGGCAAGGTGGCATCGGCCCGCACCGGATAGACGAACATGTTCAAGGGAATGTCTTCCTGAACCTTCTTGGAGAGCAACGTATCAATGACTATTCGCGCTCCCGACGGATTTTCGGCGCCGGCCAGCACTCCTGCATACTCGACCTGTCGATAACAGGAGTCTACGAGAACTGAAGTTGTTGGTTCGGTGACGCTTGCATCTTCAGCAAACACAACTTCAGCCGCTGGGCTGGTTGCATAGGAAACCACGAGTGGGCGGTCTCCGCCGGAGAGGGTGAATTGCGAGTAGTACGCGTCTGTCCACGAACCTGCAACAGCTACTCCGCCATCGCGCAATGCTTCCCAATAGGCGGGCCATTCTGTGCCAAAGCGCGCAACCGTCGCAAGAAGGAATGCAAGTCCAGGCGAGGATGTTGCGGGATCCTCAACCACGAGCAGGTTCGCAATTTCGGGTAGTTGCTCAAGTGCGGTGGGGATCGCTACTTCATTTTGATCAAACCAACCGTTATCGCTATTAATACACACATCACCGAAATCAATCGGTGTGAGGTATCCACCATGTGTGTCCTGGGCGAACTCCGGCAAAACGCTCACAATCTCAGGGGATGTATAGGACTCAAAAACACTTTCGCCGGTTGCACGAACCGCGAGAGTGTTGTCAATTCCGAACAGCAAATCAGCCGTAGGAACGCCCGCAGCTAAAATTGCGCTCGCGGTAAGCGTCCCGGCGTCCCCCGTCGAAGTGATTTGTAAATCAATGCCTTGATCACGTAGGTCGGAGACGAACGAAGGGGGGAGCACAAATGACTCGTGCGTGATCATCCGCACAGTTTGTATTGGTGCATCTCCGCCCGGTGTAGGAGTTGATTCAGGCGAACTCGAACAAGCGCTAATGGTGATTACTCCACAAATAACAACCGCAACTAAACGAAACATTTCCACTCCCTCGCGCTGGCATTATCCAGATCAGGTTATGTGGGTCAGCAGTGGCAACTACCCTCTCAGCCCGCTGATCCCGCGAGCTCCCCAAGGTGTTAGAAGGTTAGCACTAAGTCAGACATTGGGTGAATGGAGCGCACAACAAGCGAATATGTTCTAGGGTTTTGCCGTGGAAAGCAATGGGTCAAATATCGACTTTGATGTCGCAATCATTGGGTCTGGCTTCGGCGGCTCTGTGTCCGCTTTGCGATTGAGTGAAAAGGGATACTCCGTTGCTGTTTTTGAAGCTGGCCGCCGCTTCACCGAGGAGAATTACGCGAAGAATTCATGGGATCTCAAGAATTTTCTCTGGGCTCCAGAGTTGGGATTCTTTGGAATACAAAGATTCCATGTGCTGAGAGGGGTCGCGATACTTGCTGGTGCAGGTGTAGGAGGCGGAAGTTTGGTTTATGCGAACACTCTTTATGTCCCAGGAGACACTTTTTTCCAGGACCCGCAGTGGCGTGAGATCGCCGATTGGAAAAGTGAATTAGCGCCGTTCTATGACCAAGCAAAACGAATGTTGGGGGTCACCCAAAATCCCACTATGACTCCCTCAGACATTGTCATGAAAGAGATCGCCGAAGACATGGGAGTAGGTAGTACTTTCCGACTCACACCGGTGGGGGTCTTCTTTGGCGAAGGCCACGGAAAAAAATCAGCAGACCCATTTTTCGGGGGAGTTGGACCAACTCGGACCGGTTGCATTGAGTGTGGAGAATGCATGACCGGTTGTCGTTACGACGCGAAAAACACATTGCCCAAGAATTATCTCGGATTGGCAGAAGCCGCTGGCGCGAGAGTTATGCCAATGTCGACCGTGACTCAGGTTCAACCATTGCAAGAAAGTGGATACCGAATCACAATTCGTAAAACCGGTACGAAGAAGGAAAGGAGTTACACGGCAACTGACGTGATTTTTGCGGCCGGAACCTACAACACGCAAAAGCTGTTGCACCACATGAAAGACGAAGGTGTCCTTCCGAATCTCTCACCTGCGTTAGGGAAACTCTCACGAACTAATTCTGAGTCGATACTTGGCGCGGTTGCGAAGACTACGAAGACTGATTTCACCGAAGGCGTAGCAATCACTTCCAGTTTCTTTCCCGATCCACAGACCCACGTTGAGCCGGTTCGATACGGAAAAGGCTCCAACTCCATGGGACTTCTACAAACAGTCATGACAACACCGCAGATTGGTAGAAAACGTTGGTCAGTTTGGGCCAGAGAAATAGTCAAACACCCGAAAGATGTCGCGATTGCTTTGAACGTGAAGTCGTGGAGCGAGCGAAGTGTGATCTCTTTAGTCATGCAAACAGTTGATAATTCATTGACTCTCAAAGGCAAGCGCAATCGATTCGGACGCTGGTCACTGAGCACTGTGCCATCTGAATCAACCCCTGCGCCCACTTATATCCCCGTAGCACAGGAAGTTGTTGAGCGTGCCGCTGAGATTATTGACGGACGACCCGGTGCAAGCGTGTTTGAAAGCTTTGATGCAGCATTAACGGCTCACTTTGTTGGTGGTTGCGTCATCGGCAGTGATTCTGATAGCGGCGTGATTGACGGCTATCACCGCGTATTTGGACACGTTGGGCTTCACATTGTTGACGGCTCTGCCATTACGGCTAACCTGGGAGTCAATCCCTCGTTGACAATCACCGCTCAAGCCGAGCGAGCCATGTCTCTTTGGCCTAACAAAGGTGAGGCGGACACCCGGCCCACACTCGGTGCGCAATACAAGAAAATGTCACCGATCGCTCCCAAGAATCCCTATGTTCCTGAGCATGCTCCAGCGGCGTATCGGGTGTAAAGAACGGCGTTGAGAGTCAGATCCAAGGCATGAAAAAACTCGCAAAGACTTCTTTGCGAGTTTTTT
>CAMAVT010000119.1 GCA_945861775.1 Bifidobacterium breve | reverse complement strand
CCCCGCCTGAAACTATTGCGAGTAGTTCCTCGCTGAGGTCAGCATCAGGGTCGAGTAGGGCCGGCAGAGTAATGGTGAGTTCGGCGGCATCACCTTCGCGTGCACTGACCGTGAACCACTCCGGTAGATCCAAACCTGCAACTGCCAGTGCCGCTTTCGGGTCAGCAAGAAAGCGTTCACGCGCCTTTGCATCAGTCACCGCTGGGGCAATGGCCGCTAAAAAACCTTGAGCATCCATACACACTCCTAGATAAAATCGGAGCAAGATATAACGTAAGGCAACACACCGCAACAAATAATTAGGGAGAAGAATCCGCTCATCACTGCGTGAACACCCGACTACCATCAAGCACTAGACGAAGACTGGCGCGGCAGGAAAGCGTCGGAACCCGCTATGGGGCGATTCGACCGCGGCATAGGCCAACTGCGTGAACTTCGTCCAAAGATGCCCATCTGAGTGCGAATGAACGGAGGCCCCTACCAAGGTAGGGGCCTCCGTTTTAGCAATAGCTTTCTGGGCCCATAAGCATGAACCCTGCCGACTATATTTCTTTGTCACTTTCCGGAGAAAACAGTGTCATCTCCCTGGACAAATCCGTGTCACTCGACACTAGCTGCAGCCTGAGGTATTCCCACAGCCTTCGCACACGTAGCAACTACCCGCTGGGCGCATCTTGATCCCGCAGGTCATGCAGAGCGGTGCATCAGATGCTGTTCCGGTGATCGCTTCCATCAACTCCGCACTTGAGTGAACCTGTGTCGGAACCTGATCTTCTGGTGATTCGGTAACCGTAAGGTCAGCAGCTGGTGCTGGTGCGTAATTTGTTTGCACCGCCGCCGTGCGCTCCTCTGCACTAAAGATCCCAAGGGCCTCACGCTGCTCGTAGGTCAAGTGATCAAGTGCTAGACGACGGAAGATGTAATCCATCATTGACTGGGCGATCCTGATGTCAGGATCGTCGGTCATACCTGCGGGCTCGAATCGCATATTGACGAACTTGTTGACGAATGCATCAAGTGGTACGCCGTATTGCAATGCAATGCTGATCGCAATCGAGAAAGCATCCATTACCCCAGCGAGGGTTGAGCCCTGCTTGCCGAGTTTGAGGAAAACTTCACCGAGTTCCCCATCTTCGTAACTTCCCGCAGTCATGTAGCCCTCAGCACCGGCAACCGAGAACGAAGTTGTTTGGCTTGGACGTGACTTGGGGAGGCGACGACGCACTGGATGATCGCTGACCGTGATTGGCGCAGCAGCCGAGTCAGACGTCTTGGCCTTTGCATCACTGAGTGGCTGACCAACTTTACAGTTGTCGCGGTAGATAGCGAGAGCCTTGATTCCCATCTTCCAACCCTGGAAATAGACCTCTTCGACTTCTTCAACCGTGGCATCAGAAGGCATATTCACCGTCTTGCTGATTGCGCCCGAGATGAAGGGTTGCACTGCTGCCATCATGCGAACGTGTCCCATTGGAGTGATGGAACGCGCGCCCATAGCGGTGTCGAAGATCGCGTAATGCTCTTGCTTGAGACCTGGGGCATCAATGACGTGACCATTCTCACCAATGAACTCAATGATTGCCTCTACGGTTTCCTCGGCATAACCAAGTTTGCGTAGTGCACGAGGAATCGTCTGGTTCACGATCTGCATGGAACCGCCACCCACAAGTTTCTTGAACTTGACCAAGGAGAAGTCAGGCTCGATGCCGGTGGTGTCGCAGTCCATCATGAAGCCGATGGTGCCTGTTGGCGCCAGAACCGAGGACTGAGCATTGCGGTAACCGTTGGCCTCACCGAGGGTAAGGGCGTCTTCCCAGACTTTGACTGCAAGTGTCGTTACGTCGCCATCTAGGCTGCTAGCGAAACGGATGTTGTCGTTGCTTGCAGCGTGCTTGCGCATTACCCGCTTGTGGGCGTACTCGTTGCGCGCATAGCCTTCATATGGACCAACTATTCCGGCGAGCTCAGCACTGCGCTTGTAAGCAGTTCCCGTCATGAGTGAAGTAATGCCCGCAGCGAAGGCGCGCCCTGCTTCAGAGTCGTACGGCAAACTCGTCGCCATAAGAAGCGCGCCGAGGTTTGCATAGCCAATACCCAACTGGCGGAAACGACGAGTTGTGTCGCCGATAGGTGCTGTTGGGAAGTCTGCGAAACAGATCGAAATATCCATTGCTGTAATGACGTATTCGACAGCCTTCGAGAATTTCTCCGCATCAAATGTATCGTCATCTTTGAGGAACTTGAGCAGGTTCAAGCTGGCCAAGTTGCATGATGAGTTATCAAGGCTCATGTACTCCGAGCAAGGGTTGGATGCGTTGATCCGACCTGTCTCAGGGTTGGTGTGCCAGTCATTGATGGTGTCGTCGTATTGGATACCGGGATCGGCACATGCCCAAGCTGCTTCGGTCATTTTGCGGAAAAGTTCCCGTGCGTCAACTGTCTCAACGACCCGACCATCAGTGCGAGCGGTCAGACCGAATGGCTCACCATTTTCTACTGAAGACATGAACAGGTCTGATACGCGGACTGAGTTGTTCGCATTTTGGTATTGGACGCTGGCAATATCAGTGCCTCCCAAATCCATGTCATAACCTGCATCGCGTAGGACACGAATCTTGTCCTCTTCACGGACCTTGGTCTCGATGAACTCTTCAATATCGGGGTGATCGACGTCAAGAACGACCATCTTTGCTGCGCGACGGGTAGCGCCACCGGATTTGATTGTTCCGGCAGATGCATCGGCACCGCGCATGAAGGAGACCGGACCCGAAGCTGTTCCACCGGATGAACGCAAGAGTTCCTTGCTGGAACGGATGCGGGAAAGGTTTAGACCAGCACCTGAGCCACCTTTAAAGATCATGCCTTCCTCGCGGTACCAGTTCAGGATCGAGTCCATGGTGTCATCAACACTCAAGATGAAGCAGGCACTGACCTGCTGCGGAGCTGTTGTTCCCACGTTGAACCAAACGGGTGAGTTGAAGGAAAACACCTGATGCAAAAGCATGTAGGTGAGTTCGTGCTCAAAGATTTCGGAATCCTTGTCCGTGCGGAAGTAACCATTGTCGCGACCAGCCTTGGTGTAGGTCAGGACAACCCGATCAATGAGTTGCTTCAGGCTCCACTCCCGATTGTCAGCACCAACTGCTCCACGGAAGTACTTCGTGGTGACGATTGTCGACGCATTTACACTCCAAAAGTCGGGGTATTCAACACCGCGTTGCTCGAAAACTACTTCACCCGTTTTCCAGTTGTTCTGAACAACGTCGCGTCGCTCCCAATTGACGTCGTCGTAAGGATGGATGCCCTCTGTGGTGAAAAGACGGACCATTTCAAGTCCTGGCGCGCCAACAGTGTTGTTGACGAAATCCTCTTTTGATGTGAATACGGGTGCTTCTGGTGCCTGCGTCATGGTGGTGCCTTTCGATTTATGGGAAGTTTCTATTGTGGTTGTTGTATTTACTTGTGGTCGGCGTTCAACTGTTTGTGCTTGTTGAACGATCAGGTTCTCGTCCAGTGGGCTCGCCTTCGGCTCGAAGGAGGGCAATTTCAGCTTCAAAATCTTCAAGAGTGTCAAAGGATCGATAAACGGAAGCGAACCGAAGGTAGGCAACCTCGTCGAGTTCACGAAGTGGAGCAAGGATTGCGAGTCCAACTTCCTGGGCAGGGATTTCACTATTTCCGGTGGCGCGAAGAAAATCTTCGACGCGCTGTGCAAGAAGTGCGAGATCATCATCAGAGACTGGCCTTCCTTGACACGCTTTGCGGACCCCACTAATGACCTTGCTTCGATTAAATGGCTCGCTCGCGCCACTTCGTTTGACGACAGCGAGGGCAGCTACTTCAGCGGTTGTGAACCGACGTCCACATTGACCACATTCGCGGCGCCGACGAATGGCCAGACCTTCTTCTACCGTCCTGGAGTCAATGACCCGGGAGTCTTCTTCACGACAAAATGGGCATTTCATTTGGTGACCAACTCCCTTCCCTCGTTAACTCCGACAACTAATTCCAATAACATGTGTCACTACAATCCCTTGCGTAACACCAGTAACGCCAGAACACCCATCCTGTGGAGTACCTGTGGATGGTTTATGACTAACCTGTGTGCTCAAACCACAACCTGTGGACAAACACCCCGGTGTAACTACTACATCTAGGGATCTGAATCTAATGGATCCTGATGAGTAATGCAACCTGTTCCGCTCGGCGTGTTGCTTTCTGGGTAGTGGAGACTTCCCTAAAGCTGCTTTGAGATCCCCGGCAGTGAAAATGTCCCTATTACCAATGCTTTCTGGCCTAAGGCAGGCGACCGGCGATGAGCCATTTGGTCATTTGTCAGGAGATCGGGACGATGAGGGACTGCCCCGGGAATACGTGCTGTGATCCCAAATCGTTCATTTCGCGGATCCGAATCACTAAATCACGAGGATCACCTGCGGGGTCGATACTTTGAGCAATCGACCACAGATTTTCACCCGATTGCACAACGACAATACCGGTCGCAGGTCCTTGTGAACTTCCTGCGGCATCTGCTGTTCCACTACCAAAAAGAACCCAAACGAAGAGGGCCACAAGTGTCAGAGCGAGTCCTAGAACGACCCTGCCCCGTGCGGTAAGCACAATTGCAGATCTGTTCGATGTTGTGGCATGGGAGGAGCCATGTGGGGGGTTAATCGTGGTATTCATGGGGAAGCCTTTCAGTTATTCGAACTAATGTACGATTTATAGCACTGAGATTGCGACACGTCCAGTACATTTCGAACATGTGTTTGATTCGTGTCGTTTTCTGGGCTAACCTGACTTCACCAGATGGGTCTGACATTCTCGTTAGTTTTCCGTTGGTAAGAATTGCCCCTCACATTGACAAGGAGTCACCATGGCTGGCCGGATCCAGAAACCGAAAGACTCAGGCACCCTTGAGCACAAGGCGCTCGGCGATTCCGTGGTGACGCAGCTTCACGACCCCTCCCGCAGCGAACTCTCCCCCCGCCAACGGGCAATCTTGGACATGATCCGTGAAACGACCTTGGAGCGCGGATACCCGCCCAGTGTTCGCGAAATCGGTGAGTCAGTCGGTCTCACCAGTCCTAGTTCGGTGGCACACCAATTAAAGAACTTACAGCGGGCCGGCTATTTACGGATTGACCCAAATCGCCCTAGGGCACTGGTGCTCTCGCCAGAAACACCTGATTATGGATCATCGGATCTCATCGATTCGAACCCCTCGATGCAGAACGTCCCGGTACTCGGTCGCATTGCTGCCGGTGGACCAATCCTGGCCGAGCAATCCGTCGAGGCGATGTTTCCGCTCCCCCGCGACCTTGTTGGTGAGGGCGATCTTTTCAGTCTCAAAGTGGTGGGTGACTCAATGGTCGATGCAGCCATCTGTGATGGTGACTGGGTTGTTATCCGGCAACAGTCGACCTGTGAAAACGGCGATATCGTGGCAGCTTTAATTGACGATGAAGCGACGGTAAAAACCTTCAAACGGCGTGATGGCCACGTGTGGCTGATGCCACACAACCCGGCCTATTCGCCAATCTTGGGTGACCATGCGCAAATTCTGGGCAAAGTTGTTTCGGTACTGCGCAAACTTTAATTGGGCATAACCCAAGACTATTTGCCCGTACGCCGCGCATCCGATTCACCGCGTAATCGTTCCAGAGCATTAATTGCTATGGTCGCATCTGTCGTGAACCACATCGGCGGCATGCTTTTTCGCAAGCTACTCCCGTAGCCGGAATTCGCGAGCCGTGAATCCAAAACACTCACGACCCCCTTGTCTTGCCCACTTCGAATCAACCTGCCCGATGCCTGGGCGAGAAGTAGTCCGGCTCGTGGAAGGGTCACCGACCGAAATCCTGAGCCACCTGCTTCATCAACTCGCGCTGACCGAGCTGACATCACGGGATCATCGGGTCGAGGAAATGGGATTCGATCGATAATGACTTGAATACACGAATCACCCGGTACATCGACACCCTGCCACAGCGAAAGCGTCCCGATCAGGGTTGACTCAATGTCAGTGGTGAACCGCTCCACAAGGAGGGATACGGATTCACCTTTTCTTTGAACGTGTAAAGCGCTGTCACACCGAACCCGCAAATACTCAGCCGCTTTCTCAACAGCACGCCAACTCGAACACAAAATCAAGGTTCGCCCACCCGCGGCTTCGACTAACTCCCCCATTACGTCCAGGGTCGCCATATCAAGGCCCTCACGGCCGGGTGGTGGCAAGTTAGCTGCAACATAAAGAATTCCCTGTTGCGCGTAGTCAAATGGGGAACCAACATCAATGGTCTCGGTGCGCTTGTCAGTTCCCAAACCGAGTGATGCTGCTATTGCATCAAAGTTGCCACTCGTTGTGAGAGTCGCACTGGTCACCACCGCATACTTTTCGGCAAATAGTTTGTCACGCAAAAGGTGCGCCACACTCAACGGAGCACTGTGAAGTGTCGGAGGTCGACCATCATGATCAATCCACAGAACGTAGTCGTTTCCCTGAGAGATGAACGCTCCCGCAAAATCGTGAAGCTCTTCAAGCCCGCCTCGAGCCCGCTGATTTCTCGCTGCGATATCAGGATCCTCACCCTTTTGGGGCGCCATCTCGGTTACACCGGCGTGGCTGGCATCACGGATCAAAGTCAATGCGAGAAGCAACTGGGAATCAACAAATGGGAGACGGGTTAATCCACTTGTCGGATCCGAAGATGCGAGTAATGCATCTTCGAAAGCTTTCTGCGAGTCGACCAAGGCATCCATTGTTTGATCACTCACCTGCGACCCAACTCGTGAGATCACCCTTTCCACTCCAGCCGCATTGAGTTCAATGGTGATGGCACCGGTTGCTCGATCAACGATTTCATGTCCTTCATCGATGATCACAATGTCGTGTTCGGGCAAAATGGGAATACCTTCAACAACATCGATTGCCAACAATGCATGATTCGTCACGACAATGTGGGCAGCCTGGGCTTGCAGTCGCCTTTTTGCAGTGAAGCAATCCTCACCGTATGAACACTTGGATTCACCGACGCACTCGCGACGATTCACCGAAAAAGCACGCCATACCCGCGGATCAATATCGTCACCAAAGTCATCTTTGTCACCGGTATCTGTGCTCGTTGCCCATGCACGGACGGCGACCGCTTGATCGCCCAATACACCGCGACTCACCTCAAAGAGCGCCTCCCCATCGGGGTCGGGAATCTCTGAATGCAGTTTTTGCAAACACACGTAATTGTTTCGTCCTTTAAGAACCGCGTACGTCAAGGTAACGCCATATTCCTTGGCTAAAGTCGATGCGAGCAGAGGTAAATCTTTCTCCATCAACTGACGCTGAAGCGCGATGGTTGCCGTTGAAACAACAACCGTGCCTCCGCCTTCGCTCAATGCGTGGGCGGCAGCAGGAACGAGATAACCAAGGGATTTCCCCGTTCCTGTTCCGGCTTGGATTATTCGATGCCCTCCGGCGGTCAGACCCTCGACAATTGTTGCAACCATCTGTTGCTGTCCAACCCGCTCCGACCCGTCAAAGG
>CAMAVT010000118.1 GCA_945861775.1 Bifidobacterium breve | reverse complement strand
ATTGTTGGGGCTTGCCAATTAACAACAACCGAGTTGTTGACAGCGGTGAGCGAAATATTGGTTGGTGCCGAGGCAATAGTCGGGTACCCGGCACCGGTAAGCGCTTGGTTAACCAGGTCAAGATAGTCGATTGCGCTAAAGCCAACCATCAGATATTTCCCGGTATAGCCAGCAACGCACCCACCGGACGAGCCGGAATTAACGCCCAATATCAAGTTTTCACCAGCTAGATTCGAAGCATAGGTGGGACCTCCGCTATCACCGCTACACACACCAACAGTGGCATTTTGACCAACGGAGAAAAGAGGCCCGAATGTTGCCTTTGGATCATATGTATCAATTGGGACGCTTGCTTGGATGGGGAGAACGTCACGCTCAGTGGGACTCTTCAGCCCGTAGCCCATGATGGTCGCCGGGTAGAGATCTGACGCCCAACGAGTCATCTCTGCGCTGGTCGCCAATCGGGAATACATGCTAGGACCCAGATCTCGGTCAAGTAGTAGCACGGCAAAATCATTGGGTTCAACTCGAGTGGAGGCATTCACGTAGGCGCTGGGGGTCCAAATGCCAATCACATTTGCGGGGCTAGCTCCTTGTGGACCGGTATTGCTGTACTGGACGGCCGCGGCGCCCGGTGGAAAGATCGCCAATCGAGGAACTCGAGCTGCGCTGCCTTCCATGGTGACGCAGTGCCCGGCGGTAAGCAAAACTCTTGGCTTCCACACCACCGCGCTACAACTTTTGCTCCACGAACTACCATCGAAAATAGCGACCGCAGCTACTCCGGGACTGCCAGCGGCTGATGTACCGCCATAAATTCGGGGAGAAATTGAATCGGCGCTTGCGTTCCCGCCTGCAATCGGAACCAGAATTAACGAAGTCATCGTAAGTGCAGTGAGGCGGGCGAAGGAGAATTTCACTCTCTGATGGTAAGCCCTCCGCCGGCCCCATGCAGAGACCCGATGGACTGTTCAATAAGTCGATACACGTGCAGGACAATCGTAGGAAGTTAACGGGAAGGAAGAAAATTTCTGAGGTGGGCGAAGAGGGACTCGAACCCCCGACTTCATCCTTGTAAGGGATGCACTCTAACCAACTGAGTTACTCGCCCGGAAAATAAAAGATTACATGAGGCCGACACCTCGATGAACATCGCTCCCTTGCAACTGGTGCGCTGCTCCTGGTTGCGAGTTTGTGCGCGGGTGTTGTTTTTCTCATTAGTTTCACTACAGAGAAAACCGATAGGTCAGCGATACCCTGAAGATTGTCTCAAGGAGTTTGGGACTTGGACATTCGGAAAGGTATTTCATGAAAATTGCATTAGCTGGAATTGCTTTACTTGGCGCTGCTTCCCTCGTTCTCGCTGGTTGCTCGAGTGATTCAACGGATGAAGCATCAGTGGGCGGCATGGTCGAATGCAGCGATGCATCAATAGCTGCAGCAGTCAATGCTGATCCAGCATTCGCCACTTACGTGGTCACCGACTTTAAATGCGAAGGTGGGTGGGCGTATGCCTCAGCAGACCCCGCCGAAGGTGAAACCGGTGCACCGGCCATGATGATTTTCGAAGCTGAAGGCCAGTTTTGGATTCCGAAGGCCGCGGCTGATGTCTGCGGTACCTATACCGATGGAACCTACCCAGCGGATGCCATGATTCCCGAGGCGTTGTACGACCCGGCTTGCCTGGCGGGTTAAACGCTTTACGTGATTTCTAGGTAAATGTGGAGTCACCCGGCGGGTGACTCCACATTTGTCATATCTGCTGGGTAATCTGTCAATATGCCTAGTGTTTTTGAAGTGTGTGTACTCCTTGATCGTCATTTCCCGCCCGAGACTGCTGAGGATTGGGACAGTGTCGGTTTGATTTGTGGCGATCCGAGCGCAACCGTTAAGCGGATTCTCTTCGCCCTTGATCCCACGATTGAAGTAATCCATGAGGCCATTGATGTTCAAGCCGATCTCGTTATTACCCACCACCCGCTTTTCCTTACCGGCGTTCATGGCGTGGCTCGGAACACATTGGGTGGTCGGGTAGTACACGAAGCGATCTCCCACGGAATCGCGCTGTTTAATGTCCATACCAATGCAGATCATGCGAATCCAGGTGTCTCTGATGCGCTCGCGGCTGCCCTGGGGTTAGTCGAGTGCGCGCCCATGCAACCCGCAGACACCCCATTTACCGGGGCAGGTCGCATAGGGCGGTTGCCAAAAACCCAGACCTTGGCTCAATTTGCCCAGCACGTTGCAGACTCGCTGCTGAAAACTGCTGGAGGAATCCGCGTTGCAGGGGATCCCAATAAGAAAATTGACATGGTGGCGGTCTGCGGAGGCTCTGGAGACTTCCTTTTGCCAATTGCAGCCTCGTTAGCCGATGTCTATGTCACCTCAGACCTTAAGCACCACCGGGCACTGGACCACCCACGTGATCAATGCGCGCTCATTGACGCTCCACACGTGGCAACCGAATGGCCGTGGGTGCCGGTGGCGGCGGCTTTGGTGCAGAGTGAACTGGGAACGGCGGTGAGTACATTAGTGTCCACGGTACGAACGGATCCTTGGACCGGACATCATGTCAGCACTTCCGAATAACTCAGCCGAATAACTCAATAGCCGCCAGAACCGCACTACTAGGAGATTGCATTGAATGTCGACCCGCAGATTCAAGTGCAACTCCTTGATATCCAGGCAAAGGACACTGAAGTCGCTCAGCTTGAATACAAACGTGCCACCCTGCCTGCCATTGAAGTGAAAAAGGAACTCGAATCGAGTTTTGAACGTGCTCGTGACCAACACATTGCATCGGAAATGATCCTGAGTGACCTTGCGCGTGAAGCAATAAAGGCCGAAGGTGACGTTGGAGTGGTCCGCCAACGGGTGGCCAAAGATCAAGAGATGCTCAACTCTGGTGAGATCAATGACCCAAAGCAACTGTCGAACCTTCAGCACGAACTGGAGTCACTCGGCAAGCGCCAACTCGACCTAGAAGACGTTGAACTTGAAGTAATGGAGCGGGTTGAAGGCGCGAAAGCTGCAGTAGAAGTACTTGCCCAGCAGAAGAAAGATTTTTCGGCTCGACTCGAAGTTGTAAGCGCCGAACTTGACTCTGAATTGGCGGCTTTGAGCGTCGATCTCATTGATGTGCGCACACAGCGTGAAAGCCTGGCGGCAGCGATCCCCGCAGAGTTCCTGGCACTATACGAAAAAATCCGAAAAGGTCACCAAGGTATGGGCGCCGCCAAACTGCATCGTGGTCAATGCGAAGGCTGCCGACTCGCGATCCCACCGCAGGAACTTAATACAATCAAAGCGGCTTCACCTGACGAAGTCATTCAGTGCGAGGAATGTCGCTGCATCCTTATTAGAACCGCTGATTCAGGAATCTAATTCATGCCTCGGGATTTAATTGTTGAAGCCGACGGCGGAAGTCGAGGCAACCCAGGTCCAGCGGCCTTTGGTTCGCTCGTGCGTGACGCACTAACCGGTCAAGTGCTTGTCGAAGTGGGGGAGTCTGTTGGCATCGCAACAAATAACGTCGCGGAATACGGGGGAGCGATTGCCGGATTGCAGGCTGCGGCTGAGATTGACGCTGACGCATGTGTTGAAGTGCGACTGGATTCCAAATTAATCGTTGAACAAATGTCTGGGCGTTGGCAGATCAAACACCCCGATATGCGTGATCTGGCTAAAGTCGCCCGTGCGGTGTTTCCGGCGGGCCAGGTTACCTACACCTGGGTGCCCCGAGATCAAAACCGCGCAGCTGATGCGATCGTCAATGAAGTACTCGATCAATTCGACGGAACCACACCTGTCCGAATCAAGCGTCAATACACAACTGGGAAAAACGAGTTGAACGAACTTGCCGGTCAAGATCTTCTCGGTTCGGTTCAAGAGTTGCAGGCACGCGACATCACAGAGGATGTTCTTCGAGCAAAACCCAATGTCTTAGTCGGATGGGGCGATTTAGGCACGCCGGTTACAACGCTCATGGCCCGTCACGGTGCATCCATCTATTCACTGGAGAAAAGATTCAGCGGGTCCGGTGGAGTTGATGTTCCTTTGGCGCCCATCGGGATCAAACAAGCAGAGGCGCTCGCCCAAGAAGTAAAAACTCGCGGCAACATTACACAAATTGTTTCTTCACCCATTTTGCGCGCACTTCAAACAGCTCATATTGTTGCCGAAGCAACCGGACTGAGTATCTCGGAGAATGCCGATTTCGCTGAATGCTCGTTTGGCGAATGGGACGGTCTTACCTTTGCCGAAGTTCGTGCGCGGTGGCCACATGAACTCGACGAGTGGTTGGCTAATTCTGAGGTAGCTCCACCCGGCGGGGAATCACTAGTGCAGTGCCGTGATCGGGTAAACCGCGGCCGTGCTGCTGTTATCGAGCAATATCCGGCGAAAACAATTTTGATTGTGTCCCACGTTTTACCCATCAAACTCATGACCGGTATGGCAACAGGTGCGCCACTTGAGTCTACCTTCCGGATGGAACTGCTGCCGTGTTCGCTGACATCCCTCGTGTGGTTCCCCGACGGGAACTCCAGCATGTTTTCATTCGGTGAAGCAAGCCATTTGCGTGAACACAGAACTGACGGGGTTTAACCAGAACGGAAAAACTGCGGTTAGAGGCCCAACGGCTATGTGGTGACAATCTGTAGGACAGGAACACCAGGTGCCTTCAGGTCCAGTTCAGACTCAAAACCTAATTGTGTGAAATATTGCGCCAATTGTTCCACTTTGGTAGGTGCCTTGAGTGAGCTGAGACAGGCTGCCCGAACTAGGTCACCCTTTGTCGCTTTATTGAAATGGGTTACCGGTTTAAGCACCCCATTGACATCCGTCAAGACTTTCACACTCACGACCGGTTGATCCATTTGCTTTGCGGGTGCAAGCTTTTCGTAGCTCCCTGACCTCATGTCGAGGATCAACTCCTCGTTACGTTGCGCGAGTGAATCGAGCAGCTCAGTTTTCCAATACTGGACCAGTGAGCCAACCTGGGGGATCACCGATGCCCCACTTAGGCGGTAGGCCGGGATGGGATCTGTTGGGGCCAAAAAACCAAACAGGGCTGAGGCGATCAGAATGCTGGCATCGGCACGGGCACGTGCCTTCGCATTCATAGTTGAATACCCCAGGTGGTCATAGAGAACCCCGGTGTAGATCTGGATCGCGGGGGCGCACTTTGCCGTGAATAAATCAATGTTGGCGGCCAAGAGGTCTTTCTGTTGGGGTCCTAGCTCAAGGACCTTTGTTGCAAGTTCTGGCTCGCTCGCACACAAACTGGCAAGTGATTCCATCAATTGCAGCCGCTTTTGGGTGAGGTTAGGGAAAACCAATTTTTTTGGGGAAAACTTCGAACCTTTGCTTGCCGGAGTTTTTCCTTCACTGGGTGGTAGGAGAAAGATCACGCGGGCAGCCTACGGCTTAAAGCAAGCAAAGTTGAGTTCTTGTACCAACAGGATCACCCACGGCGTAACCTGTGCCATGAACGAGTCGGTCGGGTGATCGCGGCGCGAACTAAACAGCGTGTCGAGGAAAGTCCGGACTTCACAGAGCAGGGTGGTGGGTAACACCCACCCGGAGCGATCCGCGGGATAGTGCCACAGAAAACAGACCGCCAAGGGAAACCTTGGTAAGGGTGAAACGGTGGTGTAAGAGACCACCAGTGGTGCAGGTGACTGCATCAGCTCGGTAAACCCCACCCGAAGCAAGGTCAAATGGGTCAGCTTGCTGGCCTTAGCAGACGGGCTGCTCGCCTAATGTTTGCTGGTAGACCGCACGAGGCTGCTGGTAACAGCAGTCCCAGATGGATGATCACCGCTTGAGCGATCAGGCACAGGATCCGGCTTATAGACCGGCTCGTTCACTATTTGGGGGGCTTTCTTCCTGTGTCGTGTGTTAAAAACCTTGCTCAAGCCCTGAAAAGGTCAAAAACTGTGTACTAGGGCACAATGGTGACATGCCCAGAATCAGTGCACCCAGCATCGCTGAACACCGTGAAGCGCGCCGTGATGCTCTTCTGGCTGCTGCCGCCCAGCTCATGCTCTCTGGGACACCATTTACGGTTGCCCAAGTTGCGTCTGAGGTGGGTCTTTCGCGATCGGCAGTTTACGAGTACTACGCGAGTGCAGCAGATTTAATCGCCGATGTCCTGGTGGACGAGATGGCTATGTGGGTTGACGAAATGTCGCCGATGGTGGAAGCCGAAAAAGATCCGCTAGCTCGGATCGAGACGTGGGTACGCGGAGTTCTCGGTTACGTCAAAGATGGACGTCACATCTTGGTTAAGTCCGCTGGATCGGTCGAACTCCCAGAGGCTCGCCGGGCGCAGGTGTCCTCGATGCACCGTGAGCTGGTTGCACCACTCGTTCAGGCTTTGACCGAACTGGAGGTCGCTGATGTTCGTCAGTACTCGGCTTTTTGCTGGGGAGTTCTTGACAGTGCGATCACGCGCGTTGAATCACAAGGATTTGATTCAATCAGTGAAGGTGATGCAGTTATGGCGTTCATTAAAACTGGCCTAGGGCAATAGAAAAAGGGATGCAGCGCGCAGCGCCGCATCCCTTTCGCCACAATCTGATTAACCCAATTTATAGGTTTTGGTAGTTACCAATGGCTTAAAGTTGCGGCCACCCGTTGTTGTGATCGTTAGTGTGCAAGTGCCTGAGGCGGCAAGTGCCGTGATCTTTCCATCCCGCACTGAGCAGTTGTCCCCGGTAATTGATGGAGTCAACCCGGAGAGCGTGGTCGCGGTGAAAGCTTGACCGGCTTGAGTGATGATGGAATTTTCTTTCGGAGTCACAGTGACGGAGTCGGTCTTGCGATCTGATTTAACCGGCTTGAAGACTGTTGGGAAGATCCGCAGATAGCTTGGGTTTGCGCTCTCGCGCCCAGCTCCCAAAATGTAAACCGCACAGGCTCCCATGCCGGGTGCCACTGCAGCGCGGCAGTCGACTGGCTGATTCGTGCTGGCACCCGTTTGTGGATTTGGGTTTGTGCCATAGAACTCACCGTTAACCTTGATCTTGGCTGAAACACTGTCGCGATCCACTGTGGTCGCAGGAATGTAGACGAGTGAGTCTGGTGAGCTATCGCAGAGCGTCGGAGCGGACCGAGGGTTGGCGGGGACAGCACAGTTCAGGGCGTAGATGCCCACATTTGCTGGCAAATTGGTGATTTCGATTGGTTGAACGGAACTGGTTTCAAGGGCAACCAATGGAGTCATATTCTTTGCCCCAGCAACAGTTGCGTTAAAAGGTCCAGCAGCTTGAACTGGTACCGCAGTAGTTGCCCAAACGATTGCGAGTGCAGCCGTTGCGGCAACCAGATTTCCAACTTTTTTCTTGCTGAGCATTTTTCTCCTTCGATCTTTGTGATTGTGATTATTTGAATGTGACGGGAATGAAAAGATCTGCGCCCCGATATGAGGACTTTGTGTGGTCCGCGCGAGTAACGATTGAACAGGATGTGACTTTGCAATCGATCTCGCCAATTTGTGAACTGATTGAGAGCGTTACCGAGAAAGTCCCATCTTTTTTGAATGGTATGGCCAGGTCAGCGCCATAGGGGGGTGGATTTGACGAAATCCAGGCTGAAGCAGGATCGCTGGCATTCATGTTGATA
>CAMAVT010000117.1 GCA_945861775.1 Bifidobacterium breve | reverse complement strand
TGCCGGTGAACGCTTTGATTGCGGCCGTTGAGTTCATGTACGTAATAGGAATCGTGACAGCGGCAACACCAGCAGCTTCAAGATCGGCCCAACACTGTTCCACCTGGCTGATCTCAGCCATGTCCGCCATCGAGCAACCGGCGGCAAGGTCAGGAAGGATGACTTTTTGGTTGCCCGCGGTCAAAATGTCGGCGCTTTCAGCCATGAAGTGGACACCACAAAAAACAATAAATTCGGCATCGGGCATATCGGCTGCTTTTTGTGCGAGCTTGAATGAGTCCCCGGTGACGTCAGCAAATTGAATTACTTCATCACGCTGGTAGTGGTGACCGAGGATAAAAACTCGTCCACCCAATGCTTCTTTGGCTGCCCGGGCGCGGGCCACCAAATCTGGATCAGAAGCCGGAGGTAGATCACCAGGGCATTCGACGCCACGCTCGCTACCCGGATCTGCAGAGTTGCCCAGCAAAAGTAAGGCAAGGGGGCTGGGAGCGGGATCAATGAAGGCTTGAACCATTTGATAATTGTCTCTCGGCCTGCGATTCGTGCCACACGGGGTTGCGCTCAGGGTGATTACTGCGTTTCAGCATGGGTGGCATCTGTAGTGCATCAATTCGAGATGCCCGCGAAATTGTTGTAGTTTAATTTGCCTTAACTCGAATTCTTTTGCGGGCATATTGAGTGATTCTCATCGACCACTTGACGCGGGTTCTCGTGGATCCTTAGTATAAATGCATGCAGGTCAGGGGGACTTTGGACCGTGGGTCCAACCGGTTTGGCCGAGTGCGCATGTTCACCTACCCCTGCTCGGTGCTACTTGCGGTCACGACTGTGCTGGGTTTTGCACCGGCTGCCGAGGGCGGCCCGAAGGCGAAGGCACCGGTGACATGGTCTTGGAACGGTAAGGATGCCTGGCTGCCTAATGCGAAGGCTCCGAGCTGCGGAAATTTTCGCCTGCAATCTCCAGCACAGGTCGCTGCCCTAGATGGCTGGCTACCACCAGGGCGGCTCAATGAGTCGGCTCGCTACTACAAAGCGCATGGCGCTCTTCGTTTTACTGACCCGAGTGCTCAGGGGAGAGTGTCTGCCGCCATTGATGGCTACTTCGTGCGGGGGGCCGCATACCGGGAGAACCGTGATGGGCAAATGAACGGGCCGGGGTCTTCAGTTCAGTACCTAGTTGACATTCAGCACCCCTGCGGATTCCTAGTTCGCTATGACCACCTGCGAACCCTCAGCCCAGCACTCCAACGGATCTTCGAACGCAGCATTCCGGTAGGCGAAGACTCGAGGACCACCAACGTGAAGCCTGTGAAGATTTCTAAGGGCCAGGTCCTTGCGACCGCGGTAAGTGTCCCTGAACAGCCGTCGCCGCGACAGTTTGACTTCGGGGTTTACGACCTGAGGCGTAAGCAGCAGTCGTTGCACAGCAGCGGGTGGCTCGCGGATCACAGGAGTGGCGCCGAGTTGGCAGACTTCACGGTCTGCTGGCCGCGCTTGATGGGATCGACAGGTGTCCAGATTGAAGCTTTGCCGAACATTGCTCCGCAGGACGGAACCGACATCTGCTGAGGGCAGCCCGAGTTAGCGCCGATTCTCACTTGGCGCGTTTGACCCTGGTTTCAGGCGCGTTGGAAGCTGAGTCGTCGGCATCTAGCGTAAAGAGCACTCGTGCCTTACCCTATAGTTAGTAAAACGCGTCATAATCGCAAATAACCCGTGAAAGAGGTTTGAATCATGTCTACTGAAACTGCAGTTGAAACCCCCGTCACCGACGGCATCCAACTCAGCGGTCCAGCCGCAGACAAGGTCAAGATCCTCCTTGAGTCGGAAGGCCGCGATGACCTCGCACTTCGTATCGCAGTTCAACCAGGCGGTTGCTCCGGGCTTCGCTACCAGCTCTTCTTCGATGACCGCACCCTTGATGGCGATGTAGTGAAGGAATTCGGCGCAGTAAACGTGGTCACTGACCGCATGAGCGCTCCCTATCTCAGCGGCGCGACCATTGATTTTGTTGACACGATTGAGAAGCAGGGCTTCACGATCGACAATCCGAACGCCACCGGTTCCTGTGCATGTGGGGATTCGTTCAACTAATAAGTAGGCTTTTGGGCGAGGGACGTAAGGAGTCGGTAGGCTCTCGCGAGTGGCTATCCTCATTACCGGTTCTATTGCAACCGATCACTTAATGACCTTTCCCGGCAACTTCGTTGATTCACTCGTTGCCGAAAAACTCGACAAGGTTTCCCTGTCCTTCCTCGTTGACGAATTAGAGATTCGACGCGGGGGAGTCGCCCCCAATATTGCTTTCGGCATTGGGTGCCTAGGGCTTAAACCGGTGCTCGTTGGGGCGGTCGGTCCTGATTTCGCAGACTATGAAAGCTGGCTTAACCGCCACGGCGTGGACACTAGCGGCGTACACGTCTCCCAAACAGCTCACACCGCGCGATTTGTTTGCACAACAGATGCCGAGCAAAACCAGATTGCCACTTTCTACGCGGGTGCCATGAGCGAAGCCCGTAATATTGAACTGAAGCCAATCGTGGACGCCGTGGGTACCGCCGACATAGTTTTGATCGGCGCTAACGACCCATTAGCCATGCAACGTCACACGGACGAATGTCGCTTCCGCGGTTATCCCTTTGCAGCAGACCCGTCCCAGCAACTTGCCCGCATGAGTGGCGAAGAAGTAAAGCCACTCATTGAAGGAGCAAAATACCTGTTTACCAATGAATACGAATCGGCACTGATTGAACAAAAAACCGGGTGGAGTACGGCAGACATTGCAGCCCTGGTTCAGGTTCGCGTGACCACCTTGGGACCCAATGGCGCGCGCATTGAACGTCGCGGGGAAGCCCCGGTTCACGTTGCGATTGCTGAGGAAGAGCGTAAAGCAGATCCCACCGGTGTTGGTGACGCATTTCGCGCAGGATTCCTTAGTGGCCAAGCTTGGGGATTAACCGATGAACGTTCAGCACAAATCGGTTCACTTTTGGCAACCTACGTTATTGAAACTGTAGGAACGCAGGAATACGAACTGGCGCAGAAGCATTTCTTGCAGCGCATGGCAGTGGCCTACGGGGACGACGCTGCTGCCGAAGTTGAAGGATTTATTTCCTGCATCCGCCCATAATTCGCACTCTGTTTATTCAGTTGAATTAAGTTGTGCAGGGTGTACTCGATTTCAACCGGTAGTGGGCAGATCCCACTAAGCCCGTGGTCACTCGCCGATCCGCGCCTGGCGCAACCCGATTCAGACTTGGTCTGCATTGGCGCGGAGCTTGATCCAATAACCGTATTGCACGCTTACACAGTGGGACTATTCCCGATGCAGGTTGACACTGAATCAGGTGAACAGGAACTTGGCTGGTGGTCACCGGATCCGCGCGGAATCTTGCGTTTGGATCAGTTAATGGTGTCGAGATCACTTCGTAAGTCGATGCGAAAGTTCACGGTCACATTTGATCAAGCTTTTGAACGGGTCATGCGCTCGTGTTGGCGCGATGGTGGCGGTGGAAACTGGATTACCGATGAATTCGTCGAGACCTATACGTATTTACATGGAAAAGGTTTTGCTCACTCGGTTGAAGTATGGAATTCAGGTGGGGAGTTAGTCGGTGGGCTTTATGGAATTGAGATTGGTGGCCTATTTGCCGGCGAATCGATGTTTCACCGTGAACGGGATGCGTCAAAAGTTGCTTTGGCGTCGATTGTGCACAAACTTGGTGAATGCCCGGGCAAACGATTATTTGACGTGCAATGGCAAACGGATCACCTAGCAACAATGGGTGTCACGCAGATCAGCAGAGAAACTTACCTAGACGAATTGGCCCTCGTACTGCGAACCGCGCCCTGTTTTTTGTTACTCGGTAACGACCGCGAGGGCAACGGGTAATTGCGAGAGGAAGAGGTCGATGGTGTCCTCACTGCAGTCAGGCGGCAGTGAAATACGAATACTCGAGTCGTTGGGCAACCCCATTGCTTCAAGGACATGCGAGGGCATTCGCGTATCCGCGGTACATGCGGAACCACTAGCAACCTGAATTCCCCGTTTGTCCAATTCGGTAACGAGCGCGCCTCCGGCAGCGCCTTCAATGCTGAAAGTCAGAATATGGGGAAGTCGATCCGTTGGGTCCCCGGCGCAGGACAGGTTCATCGACACCAATTCCGAGCGCACCTGGTCAATCATCAGCCGATTCGAGTCTGCTTGGCCTTGCCACCACGGTGCCGTCTCTTCTAAGGCCACGGCTGCGGCAACCGCTGCGGGAATATCGGGAAAACCGCCGATCCAGCCACGGTCGGGTGCCTCTTCGGGTCGCCAGCGAAGGTGCGGGCTGGTCACCACGATGGCGACTCCAGGAGGACCACCCCAATCTTTAGCCGGGGCAACAAGGACATCGAAGTCGGCGGGAAGCGGTTCGCGGCCGATCACCGCGGTGGCATCAGCCACCAATGGAACCCCGGCTGCGCGACATGCTGTGAGGGCTTGGGCAAATGGTTGTCGAGTACCCACTTCAGCGTTAGCAACCTGGATGCAGGCCATAGCAGCGCCGAGAGTGAGTTGGGAGTGTAGATCTGCAAGGTCCAGGGCGCCGGTGATTTCCGCTTGATTTAAGCCGAGGGGAACCACTTCGGCGCCGGGTAGTGAGCCAGCAGTGCCTAAAACGGCCATGGATTCAACGCTGCTGACCAGGATTCGTGGTGAAATACCCGATCGAACTGCGAAAATTCCACCGATTGTGGCCCGCAGTGCATCGGGTCCCGAACCTGCGAAAAAGACATTTTCGGGGGTAACCCCCAAAAAGTTGGCGATACTGGCGCGAGCCGAATCAAGGAGTAAGCCTGATGCCCGGCCAGCATGGTGCATCCGGGCCGGGTCAGACCATGCTTTGGAGGCGGCCGATTGCCAGGCGGACAGGGTTGCCGGGGATAGGGGAACACCGGCAATTGCATCTAAATATCCGGGTGCTCGCTCAGTGGCCATTTCCTTAGATTAGTCAGGAATTGATCAGGGCACCAAATGTGACCTGATCAACTCTGGTTGGCGCCGATCCTAGAGAGAATTGCCGGGGTGAGTGCGCTAGTCTGCCTCATAGAAAGTGAAGTAGATGTTCGGAAAAAATGCATGGTGAAATCAACAGGTCTTTAGGGTGAATTTCACGGGTGACCGTGAAAAATGTGAAGGGTACATTTGTGGCTATGACTCGTACATCGAGCGAAAGGCGACTAGGCAAACGTCTAGGCCTTGCCGGGATTGCGGTTTTTGGCGTGTTGTTGCTGTCCGGCTGCACCGCCAACGAGGCATTCTTTTTTGATATGCCCGAGCCAGCCACCAAAGAAGGTCCCATTATTCAAAATCTGTGGAACGGGTCATGGATAGCGGCCTGGGGGGTCGGCCTTTTTACCGCTGGACTCATGATCTGGTCGATCGTGGCCTATCGCCGCCGCCGAATCAACGAAGTACCCGAGCAAACCAAATACAACATCCCTATTGAAGTCCTTTACACGCTGGTTCCTCTGGTCATGGTGGCCGGACTTTTCTGGTTCACCGCTCGCGATCAAAGCGAAATTTTGACCATGGACAACGATCAAAGTCAGACCGTTAACGTGGTGGGTTTCCGTTGGTCATGGGCCTTTAATTATCTCGACGAAGATGTTTACTCAATCGGAGTGCCGGTTGATTCTCAGATGATCTCCGAGGACCCGGCGATTGCTGCACAGCAGATCCCCACTTTGGTGCTGCCAGTTGATGAAAAAGTTCGATTCGAGCTCACATCCCCTGACGTGATCCATTCATTCTGGGTGCCAAGCTTCCTATTCAAAATGGATGTTATCCCCGGAAAAACAAATGCTTTCGAGCTCACACCCGACAAGATCGGTACTTTTTCCGGCAAATGTGCAGAACTGTGCGGCACCTACCACTCACAAATGCTTTTTAACGTCAAAGTGGTTGAGCGGGCAGAGTTCAATGAATACGTTGCCGGGTTACGAGCAGCAGGACAAACAGGTTCAATTCAAACAGGCCAATCGACCAGTGAAGGCCAAAAGCCAGGGGAGCGGAGAATATGACAATCCTGAATGACCGCCCAATAACGACCCCGGGTCCAGGTGATTTTGGTCCCCGATTGGTGAGCAACGCGCCCAAGAAGGGTTTTGGCAAAGCCGTAGTTAACTGGATTACGTCGACCGACCACAAAGTGATTGGTTACATGTACTTGATCACTTCGGTCGTGTGGTTCCTCATCGCAGGCCTGATGGCCCTGGCCATGCGCGCTGAACTCGCTGTTCCGGGAATGCAGGTTATTTCACTCGAGCAGTACAACCAGCTGTTCACCATGCATGGCACCATCATGCTGTTCCTCTTCGCGACACCACTTTTCGTTGGTTTCGGCAATGTGGTTATGCCTCTGCAAATCGGCGCGCCAGATGTTTCCTTCCCACGGTTGAACATGTTTGCCTACTGGCTTTTCTTCTTTGGCGGCATCCTCGTGATAGCAGGCTTTTTCACCCCCGGTGGGGCGGCGTCATTCGGTTGGTTTGCCTACGCGCCATTGAGTAACGCGGTCAACTCTCCAGAGGTTGGTGCAGACCTGTGGCTGCTCGGATTGACCATGGGTGGTCTTGGCACAATTCTTGGCTCGGTCAACTTCATCACAACCATCTTCACTATGCGCGCCCCCGGAATGACCATGTTCCGCATGCCAATTTTCACCTGGACGATTCTGATCACCAGCCTCCTGGTACTCATCGCGTTCCCCGTTTTGGCTGCAGCGCTTGCTGTCGCATTCATTGATCGCCAGTACGGCGCCGTCATCTTTGCACCTGAAAACGGTGGAGCGATCCTCTGGCAACACCTTTTCTGGTTCTTCGGGCACCCGGAGGTGTACATCATCGCTTTGCCATTCTTTGGAATTGCTAGTGAGATTATTCCTACCTTTGCCCGCAAACCACTGTTTGGCTATAAGGGATTGGTTTTTGCAACCATGGCGATCGGTGCGCTTTCCATCGCAGTGTGGGCCCACCACATGTATGTCACCGGATCCGTGTATTTGCCGTTCTTCGCCGCGACAACGATGCTGATTGCGGTGCCCACCGGGGTGAAGTTCTTCGCGTGGATTGGCACCATGTGGCGGGGTTCCATCTCATTCGATACACCGATGCTGTGGACCATGGGATTTCTATTCACCTTCCTTTTCGGTGGACTCACCGGAGTTATCCTTTCCGCCCCACCACTTGACTTTGCTGTCTCGGATTCTTACTTCGTCGTTGCTCACTTCCACTACACGGTGTTTGGAACCGTCGTATTCATGATGTTTGCCGGTTTCTATTTCTGGTGGCCCAAGATGACCGGAAGAATGCTGGACGAGAAATTGGGGAAGATCCACTTCTGGATGCTCTTTATTGGTTTCCAGGTCACATTCCTAGTTCAGCATTGGCTGGGTGTACAGGGCATGCCACGACGCTACGGCGACTACCTGCCCATTGACGGGTTCCAGACTTTGAACGTTATTTCGACAACGGGCGCTGCAATCCTTGGCTTCTCGACTCTGTTCTTCATCTGGAATGTGTTCAAGACCTGGAAGACCGCACCCTTGGTCACCGTTGACGATCCATGGGGTTGGAGTGGTTCACTCGAGTGGGCAACA
>CAMAVT010000116.1 GCA_945861775.1 Bifidobacterium breve | reverse complement strand
ATCATGAGCCTTGAATCTAAAGCCCTGATTTTAGACATCGATGGTGAATGGGATCTTGCGGCTGTGGAAGTGCCCAACGTTTATGCATTCGGTGGTCCCCATGCGCAGCCGTGACCGCTGGGGCTGGTGAACGTGACCGAAAAAGTGATACTTGGGAGCATATTGATTGATGTAGCTGGTGATTGCGGTCGAGCCAACTTCAAACCTTCGCGCCACCGTGTCGTAGTTGAGCAATGGATGGAGCGGTGGGATGTGGGTAAAAAGAATGTCAACCGGCCCCATCGCAAAAAGTTTGTCCGAATATTCCTGTGGGTCCAGTTCATAGGGAGTCCGCATAGGGCTCGTGAGTCCCCCGCCAAGAAAGCCCCACCTTTGGCCATTCATCTCAATTACTTCACCATCAAGCACCCGATGCTCGGGTCGCACATAAGTGGGCCACAGAGCCGGTACGTCGACATTGCCGTATGTCAACAACGCGGGCGCAGGCATTGCGGCAAACATCACTTCATATTGCTCGCGCACTTTCTGCTGCAAAACATTCCAGCGTTCTTCCGGTTCGGTTACACCGATTCCACGCCATGCGTTATTACTGAACTCACGGGCTTGCTCAAAGTGGTTCGCTGTTCGCAGGGCTATATATGTCTTTGCATAATCCACTCCAAAAAGATCGGCGTAAATCCCATGTTCGGGTTCGTCGTAATCCAGAAAGAGAATCAAATCTCCCAAGCAGATAAACACATCGCAATTCTCGGCAGCCGTTGTGATCGAGCCAGTGGCGCCATGGACATCGCTCACAATATTCAGGCGCACGGACGCACTTTAAACACTCGAGTTCTCCAGACTATCTTTGAGTGCCCAGACGGTACGTTTCCACTGGACTACATGACGCTCGCGCAATTTGTGGATTTCACGCTGCTCCCGCGCCGAATTCGTGGAGTGTCGCGAATGAATCTCGCTCCCACTTCGAGTTGGGTTAGCCCGTAAGTAATAGTGCACAATTGTGGCGACCTCCCCAGCAGATGCCACATCAATGGATTCGAGCCAGATCTCGCTAGATCCGACGAGCGCTCCCGTCACGGTCCAGCGCAGTCCTTTGTCACCGCGATCCCCGTACACGTCCAATGTGAGCTCGGGCCACCACAGGACCCAATTCGAGTGGTCCCGAATGATCTCGATCAGGTCGCCCGTCGGTGCATAAATCACCGTCTCATCGGCGACATTTATCATGAAATGATCAAATTCCGAATTCATGTAATCACCTCTTTTCCCTGAATGCGCCCACCGATATTAATCCTAAATAGTTTTCTCGTCTTATGGCACTTTGCGAGTATTTCGCGTAGTTTAGTGGCACGGTTCACAGACCGGCCCGAGGAAAGGAAGAACGACATGCTTACTGAATTCACCGTCAAGGCAATGGTCCCCGCACCAACGAGCGGAAACCTCACCGACCACATTCTGCAGAATGCAAAAAGTGACCCTGGCAAAGTCGTTTTCTCTATTCCACGCGGAGATGCATGGGTGGGTGTTACCGCATCAGAGTTTTTGCAGCAAGTACAAGGGGTGGCAAAGGGACTCGTTGCCAGTGGAATTGCGGCAGGCGATCGAATCGGTGTCATGTCGCGAACACGATACGAGTGGACTGTCGTGGACTACGCAATTTGGTATGCAGGCTGCGTCAGCGTGCCAATCTATGAAACTTCCTCGGCCGAGCAGGTTCAATGGATCCTCACCGACTCAGGCGCCGTCGGTCTTTTCTGCGAGCGCAATGCAAATAAAGCCGTTTACGACGAAGTCGCGGTCGACACCCCCGATGTCACCCGGGTCTGGGTCTTCGAGGACAAATGCCTTGATGAATTGATCGCTGCGGGTGCAAATGTCAGCAACGATGAACTTGAGTCGCGACGCATCACGCTCAATCCAGATTCCACCGCCACCATCATTTACACATCAGGTACAACCGGTCGCCCCAAGGGCTGCATGTTGACCCACAAAAACTTAATGTTTGAGGTCGACAACATTGTGGAAGGCCTCGGCGATGTTTTCCGCGGAGCGAACTCCTCGACACTGCTCTTCCTGCCTATCGCTCACGTTTTTGGCCGGGCAGTCCAGCTCGGATGTGTACGTGCCCAGGTACGCATGGGACACGCCCCTGACGTCAAGGAACTGCTACCTCTGTTGGGCTCATTTCAACCCACTTTTGTTCTTTCAGTCCCCCGCGTCTTTGAGAAGATCTTTAACTCATCCCAGCAAAAAGCAATCGCTGGCGGCAAAGGCAATATCTTCGATAAAGCAAGCCACGTTGCAATTGAGTACAGCGAGGCATTGGATGATGGCGGGCCCAGCTTGGGTCTAAAAATTAAACATGCACTTTTTGATCGACTTGTTTATGGAAAGATTCGCGCCGCAATGGGTGGAAAAATTGAATGGGCGATTTCCGGTGGTGCACCGCTCGGTTCGCGACTGGGCCATTTCTTCCGCGGCATCGGTGTCACAATTCTTGAAGGCTACGGCCTCACGGAGACTTCCGCGGCAAGCACTGTCAATCGACCCGATGCAATCGGTATTGGCACAGTGGGACAACCGTTCCCCGGTTCAAGTGTGCGAATCGCAGCAGATGGCGAAGTAATGCTCAGAGGCGATCACATCTTCCCCGGTTACTGGAACAACCCGATTGCTACCGCTGAAGCAATTGAACCCGATGGATGGTTCCACAGTGGCGACATTGGCGAGATCGACGATCGTGGTTTTGTTCGGATCACCGGACGCAAGAAGGAATTGATTGTGACCGCGGCTGGCAAAAATGTGGCCCCAGCCGTGCTTGAAGACCGTTTGCGGGCCCACTTCTTGGTGGGACAGTGCATGGTGGTTGGCGACGCTCAACCGTTTATTGGTGCTCTAGTCACACTGGACCCTGAAGCAATTCCCGTGTGGCTTGCTCAGCAGGGGATGAGCGCTTCGACGCCCATCTCAGAGCTCGTGAACAATGCCCTGATTCAGAGTGAAGTTCAAGGCGCCGTTGACTTGGCAAACAAGGCTGTGTCCAATGCGGAAGCAATCAAAAAGTTCACAATTTTGGAGACTGACTGGACTGAAGAAGGTGGCCAAATGACGCCTTCGCTCAAACTCAAGCGAAATGTTGTTCTCAAAGAACACGAAGCAGATATCGCTCGGATTTACGGCTAAAACCCTAGGTTAGGAATTCGATGGTTTAGCGGTGTTAGCCGATTACTCGGCCGATACCGCTAAACCGTGAGTTATACCAAGGGCCCATAACGTCGCTGACAAGAACGCCACTGCTCGGATTGGCTGCATGCACCATTTTGCCGTTTCCAATGTAGAGGCCGACGTGGTGGGCACCACTACCGAAGTAAAAGACCAAGTCCCCAGGCTGCGCCTGGCTCAACGGAACCCTGCGCGTTGTTGAGTACTGCGAGCGGCTGTAGTGAGGCAGGGACACGCCAGCTTGTCGCCAGGCCGTCATGGTGAGCCCTGAGCAGTCGAATGAACTTGGGCCACTTGCTGCAGCTACATAACGGTCGCCGACCTGGGACAGTGCGTATTGCACGACACGCGCAATGCGACCACCCCCCGTAAAACCCCCACCCGATGAGCCGCTGCCTGAACTTATTGCAGCCGAGGCCGCGCGCGCAGCAGCAAGTGCGGCGGCACGCTCATTGGCGGCCATCGCGGCTATGCGGCGCCGTTCACTTGCCTCGAGATTTGCCAAAATCGCTTGGGCATCGCGATAGCGATCGTTTGCCTCTGCCTTTGAATCGCCCATTTCTGAACGTACCTTTATAGCGATGGTTTCTTTATCCAGCATGGCCGCCTCCGTCTGGGCGAGACGCAGACGTGTTGTCTGGCTGCCGCGGATTGCTGAGGCTTGGCCCTTTTGCACCTGGTCGAGTGCCGCGGCTTGCGAAAGGAATTGGTTCGGATCTTCAGCGAGCAGCACCTGCAGGGACGTATCGATTCCACCCGAGGTGTAAGTGGCGCGAGCCAAATCATCAACTGAGCCCATGATTTGGTTCAGTTCTTTTCGTTCGCGCTTGGCTTTGGCTTTCAGGGTGTCCAATTGCTTCTGGATCCCGCCAAGGCGATTGCGAGCATCGTTGTAGCGCTCATTGGCTGCTTCGGCTTTCCCCTGCAGATCCATGACCTGCATGCGCACTTGCTGCAGATTTGGCGCGGCCTGTGCTGGAGCAATGACAAAACCTGGGAATAGCAGAGCCGCAATCGCAACGGAGATCCCGCCGACTCGATATGCCTTCTGCTTCACAAACTCTCCGCTCAGTTCGTCAATCTGCAATCTTGCCCAGTCTTCGGACGCTTCTCAGAACAGCTTCGTTCCCAAAAAGGTAACAGATTGATGACGATCCTGCCTGAGAGGCCCTGATCTTTACTAGAAAAAAAGTCTAACCCGCTTGGGATTTTTGGGTAACCAGTCGAAGGGGTGGGACCAACCCCGAGCGGGCCAAAACACCAATGGCAGCAATGTGATCCTCTGCCACTTCCGGCGCCCGCAAGAATTCGGGCTCCCCTAACAACACCGTGACAATGCAATCGCTGCAAGCCGCACCGGCCACTACACATATACCGCAATCAATAACCATGGCAACAGGCTAAGTACCCCCTCTGACATCGAGCTCTGACATCGAGCTCTGACATCGAGCTCTGACATCGGGGAGTCTCGGAATTCGCTAAACCCCACCGTCCCCAGCGGATTCTTGCGCGGTTCCACCAAATGCCGGGCGGAGAACGATTTCGAGCCGGTCTCCCGCGCCACACCAGCGGCACGACACCGCAAGAACCTGATCCGAAGCGACTACCCGCTCTTCGACGGTGACATCACCGGCCATGTCCGCATGCCAAAACTCCGTCACGGTCGACGCTCGAGTCACGTCAAAACGGGTGAGATTACCGCAGTGGGCACAACGAAATCGCGATTGTGCATCCGGCAGGGAGAGATTGGACGTATTGGGCGCATTAGTCATAGCCCAACGCTATCCCCTCCGGGTTAAGACCGCGTTTCGGCTCGAGCACCAATGAACGTCAGGGCTTAGCGTTAGTTTGTGACCGTGACCAATCCACCGAGTGCCTTGGCTGCCACACAGCTATCACTCTCAGACCTGGGCACCCGGTTGGCCGACATTGTTTTCGTCGTGGTGGATCTAGAAACGACCGGTGGGGCTGGCGTTGACGCCGGGATCACCGAGATCGGTGCCGTGAAGGTCCAGGGCGGTGAAGTCATAGGAGAATTCACCACGTTGGTGAATCCAGGCACGGCCATTCCCCCATTTATCGCCGCATTGACCGGCATCACAGATTCAATGGTTTCGGGCTCGCCCGGGGTTCGCACGGCAGTGTCCATGTTTCTCGATTTTGCCGGAGAGTGCGTCTTCGTTGCCCACAATGCACCCTATGACATCGGATTCCTCAAAGGTGCCTGCGCAAAATTCGACATCGATTGGCCCCATAACAAAGTAATTGACACAGCGCGCATTGCCCGGCTGGCACTTCACCGCGACGAAGTTCGCAATTGCAAACTCTCAACCCTCAGCGCATTTTTTAACACCGATGTAGCGCCAACGCACCGCGCTTTCGACGATGCCCGCGCGACTACTGACGTAATGCACCGGCTCTTTGAGCGCCTGGGGAATTACGGCGTGCACACCCTTGAGGACCTGAACGCATTCACTTCTCGGGTAAGTGATGTTCAACGTAACAAGAAAAGTTTGGCCGATGGGCTACCGGCGAAACCGGGTGTCTACATTTTTGAGGACCCACAAGGACGTCCGCTCTACATTGGAACGTCAAAGAACATCCGTAACAGAGTGCGCACCTACTTCACCGCAACGGAGAACCGGCGCCGCATGTCCGAAATGATTGGGATTGCCCAGCAGGTTCGCCCCATTGTTTGTTCAACAATTCTTGAAGCGAAAATTCGCGAATTACGATTAATCGTCAGCGAACAACCTCGATACAACCGACGCTCGCGGGCAGCGGACTCGGTCTCTTGGCTCAAGCTGACCGCGGAGCCAGCGCCACGATTGATAATCACTAAGCAATTGAAAGACGATTCCAAAGATGGTGCGCGCTATATCGGGCCGTTCACATCCCGCGCTGCCGCGAACTCCGCCCTTGATGTGATAAACGAAACTATTTCATTGCGAACCTGCACCACGAAGATTGCTGCGCAACCTCGCAGCGATATCCCCGGCTGCGTTCGTGCCGAACTCGGTAAATGCATCGCACCATGTATTCGAGAACACGATCGTGCGCAGTACTTAGACATTGTTAATCATGCATCGATTGCAATGTCGGGAAGCACATCGAAAATCGTCGCACACATCAACATACTCATGGAAACCCTTGCTAATGCTGAAAGATTCGAAGAGGCAGCGGCTTGGCGTGAGGCGCTTGGACATTACGTCAATGCGGTTTTTCGCACGGAAAGATTACGCTGGATTTCTACAACACCCGAGCTCGTTGCAGCACAAAGCACCGACGACGGTGGGTGGGAGATTCACGTTATTCGCTACGGTCGGTTAGCCGCGGCGGGTGTTGTTGAGCCGGGTTTCGATCCCTGGCCCCACGTCGCCGCATTAATTGCGAGTGCCGAATACATCGAGCCAGGAATTGCACCAGCTCCAGCCGGTGTCACCGAAGAAGCATTCGATCTTCTCCGGTGGTTGGAAAGCGACGGTGTTCGTCTAGTGGCAAGTTCGCGTGATCTCTACATGCCAATTGATTGCGGAGGAAAAGAAACTATGCAACTCTCCGATATTCGCCGCGTTGTCAGTGAACGCCTTGCAGCAATTACCGGACACCAACCACTTGGTCGCCCTGTTGGTCCTCGAGCACCTGGCGTTTCACGGATTACCTATTTCTAAAGATTTTTGACCTGCGCAACAACCGCCACCCACTTTTCAAAAACTTTCCACGCGTCACCGCTTTCCAACGCTGCCGTGGCCCGGGGTAAATAGATATGAATCCGCTCGGTCAACGGCTCTGAACTACTCGCTGGATTTTCCACCGATGCCGCTGCGGCTAATGCGGCTGCAGCGTTGAGAGCCACCGCTCGCCGAATGGATGCAACAACTTCGGAATCAGCGCCCGGATCGGCTCCGCCAAAAACTTTGCGGGTGAGGTCGGCATTACGTTCTGGCTTTCCACCTCGGAGGTGCTCTTCGAGAAAACCCACATTCCCGAAATCGACAGGATCCAAGATCGTCTCAACAACCACTCCGCTGGTCGCATCCCAGACCTGCGTCCGTCCTGAAAGGGAGATTTCGTCGAGGCCGTCCACGCCCCGGACAACCAAAGCACGAACCCCTCGCGCGGCCAGCACATTTGCCATGACGGGGGCAAGGACCAGGTTTGCGCAGCCGACCAGAGCCGCGTTTGCCAGTGCCGGGTTGGTGAGTGGACCCAAAATATTGAAAACTGTAGGAATTCCCAACTGGGTTCGAGCTGGCCCGGCAAAACGCATGGCTGGGTGGTGTTTGGGCGCAAAACAGAAGGCAATCCCAGCCTCTTGGGCAACAATTCCCACCTGTTCGGCACTGAGGTCTAAGTCAAGCCCGAGAGCTTCAAGAAGGTCTGCCGAGCCCGTTGAGCTGGAAACTGCCCGATTTCCATGCTTAATCACGGTCACGCCACATGACGCCGCCACAACCGCGGCCATGGTGCTGATATTGACCGAGTG
>CAMAVT010000115.1 GCA_945861775.1 Bifidobacterium breve | reverse complement strand
TTTTCGGCAGCCCTTAGTCGCTTTTCCTGCTCCTCGCGCACAAATAGATATGGCTCGGGAAGCGGCGCGTCTGGGTCTATTTCGTCACCCGGAGCAACTGCACTCGGTGGAACAAGTTGGCTGGGACCGTACTCAGCGATTAGTTCATTTGGCGCGATTCCAAAGTCCTCCAACGCCTTGACTTCAAGAGCTTCAATTCGCATCCGTTGTTCTGCCCTGGCAACTTCATCTCGATGCACACTGTCCTTCAAATTTTCCAGTACGTCCATTAACGAGCGAACTTCCCCGCGAACGAACAGCAATTCGGCGTCGCGTTCCTTTTTCAACATTTCTGCGTTGGATCGGGAACGTTGGGCAAGAGCCACGGAAGTTTCGGTGTAGGTCAAAGCGACCCTGGCCCCCGATAGCAGCGCTTGAGCAACAATCAGTGACGCTGCACGTCGCTCACGACGATCTATCGCCGCAATCCGAGCGCTGCGCTCACTTTGGGCGTCGCGCTCAAGAGCGACCGCTCGCTCCCCAATCGCTCGCACACGCTCTTCAGCTGTACGCACCGCTAGCCGAGAATCGACAACGTGTGCTCTCGCTTGAGTGAGTGCTTGATCCAAGGCATTCCTTTGATCCTCACCCACGCTGGGTGTTTCAATGCCCTCCAAGGTTTCCAACTCGGCAGCAAGGCCAGCCAATAAATCCCGATCCCGTTCATGTGCTGCTTGGGTGCTCAACATGGCCGCTTCAAGCCGCTCTGCCTCGGACAATGCATTTCGGGAGAGTTGGCCCAGTGCACCAAGTTTTTCGGCGATTGCAGCAAGTTCTGCATCGGATTCATGCAGGAGCGAGAGCGCTGATTCAACTCGCTTTACCGCGATTTCCTGTTCGTTCTTGGCAGAAGCCAGCTCGAAAACAATTCGTTGTAATTCCTGTTGAATGTGTGCAATTGCGGTTTCTGTTTGGTCAAAAGCAGCTTGAACTTCCAGCAGGCTAGGACTATTTGATGATCCGCCTTCGATTACTCCGGCATCAATGGAATCTCCTTGACGACTCACCAATGAAACTCCGAGGTTAGCTCGGGCGCCCTCACGCATTTCGTCCAAGGAATCAACAACCACGAAACGATTGAGAAGGGCCTGAACCTGCGAGGACACGATTGGATCAATGCGGACACAATCCACCAGCCATCTGCCGACGGGTGCCGAGCGTTCATGCTGAACGGGTTCCGCGGGGAACTCAGCCACGAGCACGTTGGATCTGCCCGCTTCTTCATTCTTTAGGAACACGAGTGCATCCATTGCCAAATCGACATTGGATACAACAACAGCCGATGACAAGTTTCCTAAGGCGCTGGCGACTGCGGATTCGTATCCATTTTCAACGTGAATCAAAGAACTCAAAGTTCCGATGTATCCCTCAAGTCCAGAATCAACAAGGGCTGCAGATCCGTCTTTTCGCTCAAGACCTAAAGCAAGTGCATCGCGTCGAGCCATCGATGCAGCTTTCTCACGATCAAGCCGGGCTTCTTCGCTCAGTAATTCACGGACCTTTGTGTCCGCGCGTGCAAGTAACTCCTGTGAAATTTCGTGCTCTGAGTCCAGTCCTTCTTCACCAGCTCCGTGAGAAATCACGGACACTTCAACTTCTTGGAATTGAGCTTGAGCAGCTTGACTTCGTTCCTTAGCTTCCCCGATTTGGGCCGCGAGGCGCGTCAGTTCTATTTCTCTCGTCTCCAGGCGCGCACTTATGTTGTTCTTTGACGCTGTTAGGTCATCAATTTTTTTGCGATGTGCAACCTGAGCACTTTCAATGTCAGCAACCCGTGAAGTTTCCTGGCTCAGTGCCCGAACGGCTCCTTGCTCGGCAACTTCTGATTCGGACAAGCTCTGGCCCAATGACTCAACTTGACGGGTTAATTCAAATTCCTGGCTTCGCAAGGAGCGCGCCTCCGCCTCCAGCGCTTCAGGTTCGCGACCTGATTTCTCTTCTTCTGGTTCGGGTGCAAGGTTTCGTACCTTCTCCACTCCTAATTGCACTAGCCCGAGATACCGCTCACGAAGACTACTCAGCGCAAACCAGGTTTCCTGGCTTTTTGCTAGTTCTGGACTCAGTTCACGTTCGAGGGACTCCGCAAGGTTCTCGCGTTCGCGAAGTATCGCTATTTTCGACTCTACTTCTGCCTGTTTTTGACGTAAAGCACTTTCGTCAGCCACCTCGGCTTCCAGTGCGACTCGAAGATCCGACAGGTCGTTGGCCATGAGTCGAAGCCGAGAATCTCGAACATCACTCTGAATTACGGTTGCCCGCCGGGCCACTTCAGCCTGTCGACCAAGTGGTTTAAGCGCGCGGCGAAGTTCGGCGGTTAAATCATTGAGACGGGTCAAATTAGCCCCCATCGAGTCAAGCTTGCGTAGGGCTTTCTCCTTGCGCTTGCGGTGCTTCAGGACCCCTGCTGCTTCTTCGATAAATCCTCGGCGATCCTCCGGGGTTGCATGCAAGATTGAATCAAGCTGCCCCTGACCAACGATGACATGCATCTCGCGTCCAATACCGGAATCACTGAGCAACTCTTGAACGTCAAGCAACCGACATTGCTCACCATTGATTGCGTACTCCGAACCCCCGTTGCGGAACAGTGTCCGCGAAATCGTTACCTCGGCAAATTCAATCGGTAGTGCGCCGTCAGAGTTGTCAATCGTGAGGGAAACCTCTGCGCGACCTAAGGGAGCCCGACCTGAAGTCCCGGAGAAAATTACGTCTTCCATCTTGCCGCCACGCAAAGATTTTGCTCCTTGTTCGCCCATCACCCATGCGAGCGCGTCCACCACATTTGATTTACCTGAACCGTTGGGACCCACAACACACGTAACACCGGGCTCAAACTGCAGCGACGTCGACGACGCAAAGGATTTGAATCCCTTTAAGGTGAGAGATTTTAGATGCACGGCGCGATAATCATCCTGTCAATTTGGCACTTACACAGATCACTCTGGTTATGTGCGCAAGGTTAAATGGTGAGCCTGATCCTATCGGTGTGCAAAGTCTTATTACGGCAGCAACCACGGCGGCTGACAGGTAAGACAATGGAAACTCGATCGATTCATAAACCGGCTTCTCGTAATGGGATTCCCGCAGCGTTCACAGGGTGCTCCCTCGCGGCCATAGACCGATAGTGACCGAGAAAAGTAGCCAGATTCGCCATTTACATTGACATATAAACTATCAAAACTTGTCCCCCCTGCAACAAGCGCCTCATTCATCACTTGCGTGGCAGCGCTCACGATCTGAGCTGCGGTAGACCGATCGAGTCGTGCACATGGAGTGGTTCCGTCGAGACCGACTCGCCACAGACACTCATCCGCGTAAATGTTCCCGATCCCTGAAATCAGATTTTGATCAAGTAGGGCCCTTTTGACCTGTGTCGAGCGTTTCACGAGGGAATCAGCGAATAGACCGACGTCAAATAGCGGATCGAATGGATCTCGAGCAATGTGTGAAATCGCCGACGGTTCCCCGTTGTGGTCCTGATCGGAGATGCGCAATCCACCAAATGTGCGCTGATCCACAAATTCGAAATAGCGATTCGGTTCACCCGTTCGAATCACATTCCAATCGAGTCGAACATGTGGGTGCCCGGAGGGTGATTCATTGACTCTAATCTGGCCACTCATACCCAAATGAATCATCAGGACAAACGGCCGATCAAGTTCAAGCCACATGTATTTGCCACGGCGCGCAACTCGCGTAATTGTGGCACCTTCAAGTTGTTGGGTTAAGTCGCCGACATTTTGGCGAACCGCTCGTTCATGGTGAATACGCACCGCACCAATTGTGGTTGCCAGCACTAAATTTTCTAGCCCTGCACGAACTACCTCGACCTCAGGAAGTTCGGGCATGGGGAAACCGATTTGTTAACTCACCATAGGCTTGTTCTGCAGCAATCTGCTCGGCTGCCTTCTTTGAACTGCCCATACCGAATCCAAGATTCTCGCCGGCTATTTGAGCGTGCGCCGTAAACTCTTTTGCGTGATCAGGTCCAGAGTCTGTGACGAGGTAGGTGGGCAAGGCCAAATCCAAAACCCCGCAAATCTCCTGCAAAGAGGTCTTCCAATCCAAACCAGCGCCTAACTCTGAAGCAGCCATAATCATCGGGTCAAAAATTCGATGAATAAATTGTCCGGCTGCGACGATTCCCCCGGATAGATAGATCGCTCCGATTACCGCTTCCAGTGAATCGGCCAGAATGGAAGTCTTCTCGCTGCCGCCCGAACTGATTTCACCTCGACCCAAACGTACGTATTTGCCAAGCCCCAGCGTTCGCGCAACTTCCGCCAATGCCTGTGAATTCACAACGGAAGCCCGCATTCGGGCTAGAGATCCCTCCGGAAGATCGGGAAACTCACGATAAAGAAAATCAGTGACAACTACGCCGAGGACCGAATCTCCGAGAAACTCGAGTCTCTCGTTTGTGGGAATGCCACCGTTCTCATATGAAAATGAACGATGAACCAGTGCAAGTTCCAGAAAATCTATTTCACACTCGCAATCAAGTACGGCGAGCAGAGTGCTGATCGAGTACTGGTCTGCATCCATTGCGAGCAATAACTCCCCAGTTTGGTTCAGATAGTCAGTGATCTACTAAACGTCGAGAACGCGGCGCTTTGCGTAGGTTCCGCAGGTTGGGCAGGCAATATGGGAAATTCGCTTTTCCTTGCACCGAACACAGATGACAAGATTAGGTGCAACAGCTTTCCACTGTGACCGTCGATGACGGGTGTTAGATCGCGAGGTTTTCCGCTTGGGAACTGGCACTGGATCCTCTTTCAAGTAGTGGTTGCACTCGTTTGCGCAGTGAAGTATCGCACTAGCGCCATTCGCTCTAGCCTGAGGGGTCGGCTTTGGGGTCGGCTTTGGGGTCGGCTTTGGGCGAATCCAATAGTCCCTCGAGGGCCGCCCACCTTTGGTCCAGGCTCTCGTGCTGGTGCGGAGCGTCTTCGAGTTTTTCCCCACATTCTTGGCAAATCCCGAGACAGTCGGGTTCACACAGTGGTGAGAGCGGCAAATCGAGCACAATTGCGTCTCGCACCACTTCAAGTAAATCCAAACTGTCATCTTGAACGTAAAAGACCGTCAGCTCATCAGATTCATCAAGGGGAGCCGGAATGACTCGCCCACGTGAATCTGTTTCTTCATAGAGAAAGAGCTCGGTCACGTGGGCTTCATCCGTCCACATAAATGGCTCAAGACACCTGGCGCATTCAGCCTCTACCTCGAACTCAAAATCCAGATTTACCAAAACACCCTCAAGGACAGACTCAATTCGGATATCTGCCGGCATCTTGCTTCCCGGCGCCAGCCGGGCCATCCCAACTTCGAGTTCAGCCGGGGCCACGAATTCCAGAGCTGACTCCCACATGTTTCCCGGCCTGCGGGGTAGATGCGTGAGTGACACGTGGAAAGAATCCGGTTCCACAGGGGAATTATTTGCCATCGAAAACTCTAATCCGTTTGTGCGTCAAAAAACTCAGAGGTCTGACCCGCATCAGGAGCCAGTTCTTGGTACATCTGGCTTCGTAAGCGCTCGCGACCCCGATCCACAGTTTGCAGTGTCTTTTGTAACGTTATTTCAAATGTGGCTAATTTTCCATCAATGTAGTCATCAGTTTCAATCCGCATTTGCTGGGTCGCGGCGGCAACTTCGTTACGAAGTGCGTTCGCTTCTTCGACCGCGGTCAAATAGACCTCATGCTCAGATACCAAAGAGTCAGCGGTGGCTCTCGCTTGGGCAAGAATCCGATCTGCCTCACGACGCCCATCTTGGACGACGGCTTCGCGGTCCGCTAATAGTTCGTCAGCCCGATAGACCGACTCAGGCATAAGTTGACGAATTTCTTCGATGACATCGAGTACTTGCGCCCGATTCACGATGCATGAAGCCGATAAAGGCATCGATTTCGCGTCTTCCACCAAAACGGTGAGTTCATCGAGTCTTTCCTGCACGTCCACGCTTGCTCCTGACATTGATTCTTGTTTAGCAACTCAAACTACTAGTTCATATTGTGCTGGATAATTTATCTTCTAACCGTTTCAACACGACTTCAGGCACTAGGCCACTGACATTGCCTCCGTGGGTCGCGACCTCCTTGACCAGACTTGAGGACAGGTAGCTGTAGAGCGGATTGGTGGAGATAAAGCATGTTTCCACCTCTGTGAGTCGGTAGTTCATCTGAGCCATCTGGAGTTCGTAGTCAAAATCGCTGACGGCCCGCAGACCTTTCACAATTGCATTGACATTGTGGTCCCGGCAATAATCAACCAGCAGTCCATAAAATGAATCGACCGAAACATTGGGTAAATGTGATGTTGCCTCTGTAAGCATCTCAATTCGCTCATCCAGCGTGAACAAAGAAGATTTTTGTTTGTTGATCAGAACCGCCACGATTACCTGATCTGACATTCGAGATGCCCGCTCAAATACATCGAGATGTCCCATAGTTACCGGGTCAAATGAACCAGGACATACGGCAATTCGCATCTGCATTCCTCACGTAATCGGATCCAAGCCAACCTGACCGTACCAAAGTTTAGAGTCACCATAGGTTCGCTCCCAAACAAGTGGCAATATCTCCTGGGAGGCAAGAGCAAATGGAGAGACTGACCTCACTCCGCGCTCACAGATGAGCAATGCACTCGAGAGGCGCTCATCCCCACATATTTTCGCGAAATATTGCTGAACTTGGACATCAGGATGATCATACGGCGGATCCAAGAAAAGAATATTGACGTCAAATGTGGGCACCCACAAGTATGCGTCAACATTTGCGATTCCAACTGCCAAGCCAGCCCGTGAAGAATTAGTCTCGATAATGCTTCGAGCCTTCGAGTCATTCTCGACGAGTACAACTTGTTGAGCACCGCGGCTTTTTGCTTCGAGACCCACTGCGCCAGATCCAGCGAAAAGGTCAATGAAGTTGACCTGTCCCCAATCAACGTCACTTTGGGCTAGATAAGACTCAATCGTGGAAAACATGGCCTCCTTTAATCGATCAGAGGTGGGACGTGTTCCGGCTTTAGGAACTTCCAACTTTCGACCACGGGCAGATCCGGAGATTATTCTCATTATGCCTTTTCCAAATTCTGGGCACGAGCAATCTCAAAAGCGTCGATTGCCTGCAACACCGAATTCCAATTGTTGCCTTCGTACAACTCGTCGATCTCGGTCCGCACAGTTTCAATAAAATCTAGGTCATCAATTATCTTTAGTAGGCGAAGGGAACTCAGCGTCCCGGATTGATCCTGTCCGAGGACATCGCCTTCACCGCGAATTTCAAGATCCTTCTGCGAAAGCACAAACCCATCCCGCGAATCACGCATTGCACTGAGTCGATCTAGTGAAGCAGAACTGTATGAAAAACCGTGGACGAGAATGCACAGTCCTGGTAGCGAGCCGCGACCAATTCTCCCCCGGAGTTGATGTAATTGCGACATTCCGAATCTCTCGGCGTTAAGGACGACCATCATGGTTGCCTCCGGAATATCAACCCCCACCTCTATCACGGTCGTTGAAATCAGTACATCAATGCGTGGCTCGTCTGATCCCCCAAAGCGATGCATTATTTCGCGCTTAGATTGCGAGTCCATCCCACCGTGCAACATTTCAAATGCGATTTCAGGGAACTGTCGACTTAATGATTCATACGTTTCCTCAACCGAAGCGAGCG
>CAMAVT010000114.1 GCA_945861775.1 Bifidobacterium breve | reverse complement strand
GGTGCAGAACCCGAGCTCGCCCTCTATGACTACGCGGCGCTGGTACCAATTGTCACCGAAGCTGGAGGAAGAGTGTCCCAATTTAGTGGTGACGACCTGCCAATAAATGACAACGAGGGTCTTCCATCCTTCTTGTCTACAAACGGCTCACTTCACCGCGCGTGCATAGACTTACTGAATAACAGGACATAGAGCACATAATTTGCCACACTAGGTGAAACACCCAAGGAGGCAAAATGAAAATTTCATCAGTCCTTGCAGGCAAGGGGACCCAGGTCATTACGGTCGAACCCGACCGAAGCATTAAGGATCTGCTCGGACTCCTGTCCTTGCACAAGGTAGGGGCCCTGGTTGTATCCACTGATGGAAAAGCAATCATTGGGATCGTTTCTGAGCGCGACATCGTGCGGGCTCTTGCCGACTCTGAATCAATTTTGAGCGAGCCAGTGTCCAAAATTATGACCACGGAAGTTTTCGTCGCACCTTTTGATGCCAATATTGACGAATTAATGATCGTGATGACATCGCAACGGATTCGACACATCCCGATCACCTCCGACAGTGGTGAATTGATCGGAATTGTAAGTATTGGCGATTTAGTGAAAGCACGAATGAACGAACTTGAAGAAGAGCGAGCTGCCTTGATGGGCTACATCACGCACGGCGGGTAGCGCGCACTTTTACTCCACCAACAGGTCGTATTGTCACCAGTGGATCACTCGCGGGCAGTCCCTGACCGGACGGGAACGCAAACTCAAGCCGCTCACACAGGCTTGCCAGCATCATTACCCCTTCAACATACGCGAAATCTTTTCCGATGCACTGGCGCAAACCGGCACCGAATGGGATGAAACTCTCGCGTGGATACGAATCTAAAAACCGTTCCGGATTGAAAAGTTCTGGGTTGCTCCAAATATCTGGGTGTCGGTGCAGCAGCGCTGGGCTCGTAATGACGAGTGCACCGGCCGGGATGTCATGTCCATCAATGCGGTCTGCTTCGTGCGCCTTTCGAGTGATCAACCAAGCCGGCGGATACAGCCGCAATGTTTCATTGAATACCGCCTGGGTGTACGGCAACTGCGCAATCTTGGAATCGAGTGTCTCACCCATTGCGGCTCGAGCTTCTTCTGCCACCCGGGCCTGTTTCTCCGGATGCGCTGCCAGCAATGCGATCGACCAAGAGAGCGCACTCGCGACCGTCTCGTGTCCGGCAATAATGAAGGTGACTATTTCATCGCGGATACCATCACGATCAATGTCGCCTTCGGACCGAGCAGCGAGTAGCAGGTCGACAAGATGTGAAACTTCATTCGGGTTTACTTTCGAATCGATCCGTTCCCGTGATCTGACGATGGACGCCACTGCATCATCTAAGGTTCGCAAGCTTCGCTTGAGGATTCGGTTCCCCGGTGTGGGAATCGCACGAGGTGGAGACAATGGAACACGCGCCCGTTTAATCACAATCTCGAGGGCTTCAAGCGTTGCTGCAGTGATCGCGTTGGCATCCTCACTGAGATCTGAACCAAAAAGAAATTCGCCAACAACTTCAAGGGATGCATTCAACATGAATTGATCAATGTCGGTGACGCTCCCAGAGACCTCACGTTCAATGTCGTGCAGCATCCGCTGCGCAGCCCGATTGGTAACCGGAATCAGGTTATCGAGAACTTTTTGGTGAAATGCCGGTTGAATTATCGGCCTTCGTTCCCGCCAAAGATCAGTATTCGCTGTGAGCAGACCGCTGCCGGTTACCAGTGAGAGTGCTCGATACTGAATGGTGGACTTGTCATAGTTTTTAGCGTTGTTGACCAGAACCTGCCGAACACCTGTGGGTGAATTCACAAGATACGTCGGTGGTCTAGGAATAGGGAACTGAACAACATCTCCATAGGAACGCCAAGTTTTGAAAAGAAACCCGAGTGGATTCCGCCGAATTAGCGCAAAATCCCTGAGCATGTCCGGTCCCTGCGGACCCGGGGCTGTTGCCGGGGTTCCCAGAAAATGTTCCGGCATTAAGCCACCGGAACGGCGGACGCTGACTCAATTCGTCCGTAGAGAGTTGTCCTTTCCACAAGGGTGCGACCAAGAGGTTCAACTACTTCACGGAATTGCGAGTCGGTGATTCCTTGACCATGAGTTGCTCCTGCAGCCCGAGAGATGTTTTCATCCATCAATGTTCCACCAAGGTCATTAACCCCAGCCTGCAACAGTTGTCGCGCTCCCCGAGCGCCCAATTTCACCCATGAGGCTTGAATATTGGAGATAGTTCCATGGTAGGCGATCCGACCAACCGAATGCATTAACACCGTCTCACGCCACGTGGGGCCACGCCGCGCACCCCGTTTCAAATAAATGGGTGCGGCCATATGCACAAAAGGCAACGGCACGAACTCAGTAAACCCACCCGTGCGTAGTTGCAGGTCGCGGGTGCGAACAATATGTTTGGCCCAATGTTCCGGTCGTTCGATACTGCCAAACATGATGGTCACATTCGAGCGAAGTCCTAGTGAGTGAGCGACCTCGTGGACGTCGAGCCATTGCTGGGTAGAAATTTTATCGGGACAAATAACTGAGCGAATATCATCGGATAAAATCTCAGCCGCAGTGCCCGGCAGTGAACGAAGTCCTGCTTCTTTGAGCCGTGAGAGATACGAGTCAACTGGTTCATTAAGTCTTCTTGCACCTTCAAAGACTTCAAGCGCCGTGAATCCGTGAATGTGCATCGAGGGTACGGCTTCTTTGACGACTCGCGCCACGTTTATGTAGTAGTCGCCGTCAAAACTCGGATGGATCCCACCCTGCAAACACACTTCGGTGGCGCCCAGCTCATAAGCCTCAACAACACGACCGGCAATTTCAGAATCACTGAGCAGATATGGGGCGCCCCGAAGGTTGAGTGAGAGTGGACCTTTTGAAAAACCACAAAATGTGCACTTAAAAGTACATACATTCGTGTAGTTAATGTTTCGATTTCGGACAAATGTAACAACATCACCAATGACGGATTCGCGTAGTTCATCTGCAGCGGAAGCAATCACTGTGACATCTCCTCCCCTAGCACGGAAAAGGGTCGCAATGCTTGACTCATCGATTCGGTTCCCAGCACGCGCTTCATCAAGGATTTCCGCAATCTGGGCGGAGGCCGGTCCAGCCGCTCTACCGGAAATAAGGATTGAAGGCGCAGTATCAGCGCCGGAGTACCACGCGGTTGACCTGCGGCCAATTTGTATTACTTCGGCTCCTGTTCCCACGTTAACGGCATCCTGATATTTCTCGGGGAAGGTTGCACCAACATCGTCACGGGCGAAGCCGTCAGCATCACTTCGATCCATAACAGCAAAATGCAACTCGGGGGCAATCCATTTATCGGCATCACGCACAAACTCTGGGTAAACGGTGAGCCGAGCAACAAGAGTGCGACCACTTGCCTCAACCCGTTCCCGAAGAAGCTCAAGGGAAGGCCACGGTTTTTCAGGATTGACGAAGTCTGCTGTGATCGGCGATATTCCACCCAGGTCATCGATCCCTGACTCGAGCAAGGAGTCAAGGTCCTCACTTAAATTGGGCGGTGCTTGCAAATGGATGCTCGCAGGCAGAATCTCACGGGCAATGCGAATTGTTTCCAAGAGTTCATCGTGTGAACAGGGTGGCCAATTTCGCATTTCAGTATCAAGTTTTGGAACAAAATTTTGCACGATAACTTCTTGAACGTGTCCATATTTTTCATGTGCGCTGGCAATGGCTTCCAATGCCGTAACACGGTCGGCTTGGGATTCACCTATCCCAATAAGAATCCCGGTCGTAAAGGGAATCGCGAGTTCACCCGCCGCATCCAATGTGGCCAGTCGACGCTCGGGGGTCTTGTCCGGTGCTCCTCGGTGCGCGGCCAGATCTGGGTTGAGTGACTCGATCATCATGCCTTGGCTTGGGGAGACGCTACGCAGAAGTGTTAAATCGGTGTGGTCGAGGGCGCCCGCATTGGCATGTGGAAGAAGTCCCGTCTCCGCCAATACTGCCGCCGCGGCTGCTGCCAAGTATTCAATCGTGCTGGCATAACCATGATCATCAAGCCAGGCTCGTGCCTCTTCATAACGAAAAACGGGGTACTCCCCCAACGTGAATAACGCTTCATGGCAACCGGCCGCAGCACCCGCTCGAGCAACTTCAAGGATCGACTCGATGGTGAGGTATGGGCTTTCAACCCGATGCGGACTTTTGGCAAATGTGCAGTAGCCACAACGATCTCGGCACAAGGACGTCAAAGGGATAAACACTTTTGGCGAATACGTGATTATGCCCGACATGTGACGAGTCTACTCGGGAACACGGAGTCCGTCAGATGCCCGAGATTCAGGACATGCATGTGTCCCGCCAACCCTCCCCAATGAATTACTTAAAGTCAACGGTGAGCGGCGCGTGATCACTCCACCGCTCGTCATATGTTGCCGCTTTTCCTACAACCGCAGAGTGAGCACGTGCCGCGAGCTCTGGGGTTGCGATTTGATAGTCGATCCGCCAACCACCATCGGTATCGAATCCCCGGCCACGCCAGGACCACCAGGTATAGGGACCCGGCCCCTCACCACCGAGTTCACGCCCTAAATCAGTCCAAGGCCCGTCAAACCAGGTGTCAAGATGGGCGCGTTCCTCCGCTAAAAACCCTGACTTACCTCGATTGCCTTTCCAGTTTTTAATATCAACTTCCCGATGCCCAATATTGAAATCCCCACACACCAGAGCTTCTCGTCCGGTGCGCTTGGCAGAGCGAGCCAACGCCGCTAACCGTTTGTCAACGCCGCCAAGAAATGCATATTTGGCGATCTGCTTGGGAGTATCGACTTCGCCTGAATGAATGTAAGTGGAAACGACCGTGACAGGACCCATGGCGGATTCAAAATCACATTCAATCCAGCGACCCTGCCCGTCTACTTCGGCCACTTTGACATCTATGCGAACAGAACTAGGAGCCTCGCGGGAAAGGACAGCAACCCCCGCACGCCCAAGATCTGGGGCCGGAGCGTGATGAACCTTCCATTGCGAGAGCACGGAGGATTCGAGTACCTCCATCAATTGGTCAGTCGTCGCACGCACTTCCTGTAAACAGATGACGTCAGCGCCACTTTCAGCCAGCCACTCCAGCCCACCTCGACGAGCAGTCGCCCGAATTCCATTCACATTGGCGGTAACTACCCGAAAACTCATGATTCCCTCGCTTGTTTCATTGCTTGAACGAGAACATCTGGTGGTTGGGCTCCCGAAAGCCCCACCTGCTCATTGAACAAAAAGAATGGAACACCGGTCACGCCAATCTCTCGCGCGCTCATTTCGTCGGCCCGCACAATGTCAAGGAATGCATCACTACTCAACACTTCACTCACATCTTCCACAGCCATCCCGCTTTCAACCGCCAACTGTGTCAACACCTTTGGATCACTCACGCACAACCCGTCCCGCAGCGCGCCCATGGCGAACCGTGTTGCCATTAACCCCCCAAGAATCAAATCCTGAGCCGATGCAGCCGCAATGAGCCGATGCGCATTCAGCGTTGAAGTCGGTAATTGGTCACGTAAGTTGAATTCGAGTCCAAGATTTGTTGCACGTTCAGTCATTGAATCAACCATTGAGTTCACATCACTGTTACTCATGCGGTATTTCGCCGCCAATGCTTCCACCATGGTTGTCGAACACTCGGCGACCGCACTGGGGTCGAGTTCAAATGCCCGCCAATGTATTTCGACTTCAATTCCTGATTGCTCAATCGCTTGTTCAAGGTGCGCTTTTCCAATCATGCACCAGGGGCACACAACGTCTGACCAAACGTCAACGCGCATCTTTTCCGTCATAGCGAATTCCTTTGATTGCGCTTTTTCTCTAAAGCGATAAATGTCAAGGCTTCACTCACGGCTCCTGATGCCGCGAAAAGCGCCATTCCGATCCCCCGCCTATACGAGACTTTCCCCGACGCCGCCGCAACAACAAATGCCACGACATCAGTTCCATCACTTATTGCCTGTGCCAAGATCCAACCGGACGGATCTTCATTTCGGCGCCACGCTCGGATAGCGCCCACACCAATCGCGATTTCGCGTGCACCCGTAAGCCTGCTCAGCCAACGACTTTGTTTGGCGGCGTCGGGATCAATTCCCAGACTGCGAGCCAATCCGTCGGGGGCAAAAACCAGACCTGCACCGATAACAACGCGTCCCGCTCCCAGAATGGGAAACAACTTTGGTGGCACTTCTCCAGGCAACATGGGCATATCTAAGGTTATAACTTCAGCTAACGCCATGCGCAATCAGTAATTCTGTTCGCCAAATGACTCCCCATGCGGTTTACTTACTGTCATGACTTCATTTCGCGCAGTTCGTCTTGCCCAACGCCCAACCGGAATTCCCAATGCCGATACGTGGGCAATCGATTCAGAGGAGCTCCCTGACCTCGCACCAGGTCAATTCTGTGTTCGTGTGGAATACATTTCACTTGACCCTGCAATGCGGGGCTGGCTCGATGATCGTCCTTCCTACCTTCCCCCGGTCGAAATCGGCGCAATCATGCGGGCCGGATCGGTGGGAACCGTCACAGAATCTCTGAATCCCAAGTTCCCGGTCGGTGCTCAAGTAGTAGGAACATTCGGCGCAACTGAAATGGCGATTTCCGATGGCTCTGGCGTGAACATTGTCAGTTCAGAACTGGCCCCACTCTCATACTTCCTCGGCGCATTGGGCATGACCGGCATGACCGCCTATTTTGGTTTCTTTGAACTTGGCAAGCCACGTGCAGGCGACGTTGTCGTGGTTTCAGCTGCAGCCGGGGCCGTGGGAAGCATCGTGGGACAAATCGCAAAACTCAATGGCTGCACGGTGATTGGTATCGCCGGTGGCAAAGATAAGTGTGATTATGTAATGAACACGCTCGGCTTTGACTACTGCATCGACTACAAGCAGGACACCAGCATTCGTAAGCTTCTGGGCGAAGCACTCACAACAGTGGGCGCCAAGGGTGTCGACATCTATTTTGACAATGTTGGTGGTGACATGCTCAACGCGAATCTTGCCTACCTGTCTTTCGGCGCTCGAATCGTTATTTGTGGTGCGATCTCCCAATACAACGCCACCGAGGTAACCCCCGGTCCCAGTAACTACATGAACCTACTGGTGAAGCGAGGAACCATGACCGGTTTTCTGGTCTTTGATTACGCATCACAATTTAGTGTTGCCCAGCGACGCATGGGAACCTGGATTTCCAAAGGCAAAATCACCGCGCCCGAAACAATTGTCGAGGGCAGCCTTGAGCAATTTCCGGCAACCCTGAACCGCCTCTTCGCAGGCGAAAACCTTGGGAAGTTGGTTCTCAAGATTTCATAGCTGGTCGAGAAACACCCGATTCCCCTCACGGCACAACGACCCCGGATTTTTCATTGGTTAAGGTTGAGCCCATGTCCAAAGTCCTCGCATCTTTGCCCGTTGGCGAACGGGTTGGAATAGCTTTCTCCGGCGGTCTCGATACCTCGGTTGCTGTGGCGTGGATGCGTGAACACGGTGCAATCCCCTACACCTACACCGCTGACCTGGGCCAAGCCGATGAACCCGATATTGACTCAGTCCCCGACCGCGCCGGCCTATATGGCGCGGAGCAGGCCCGACTCGTCGACTGCAAGTCAGCCCTCGTTGAAGAAGGTCTCGCTGCAATCGCCTGCGGTGCATTTCATATTCGTTCCGGCGGTCGAACCTATTTCAACACCACTCCCCTTGGCCGCGCGGTAACAGGAACGCTTCTGGTTC
>CAMAVT010000113.1 GCA_945861775.1 Bifidobacterium breve | reverse complement strand
GAGATCATTTCAACGCACCTAGGTCAAGGCGAGAGGTATCGGAATTTCCTTGAAGTGCATTCCGGACGCGCAAGAATTGTGGTCGGGACCCGATCGGCTGTATTCGCTCCAGTTGAAAACCTCAAGGCAATCATCATGTGGGATGACTTCAATGATGCCTACAACGATGCGCATGCCCCCTATTGGGATGCTCGGGAAGTCGCTGCTTTGCGCAGTCACCGATCCAACTGCTCGTTGATCGTGGGGGGATTCTCCCGTTCGGCCACCACACAGTCATGGTGTGAATCGGGGTGGTGTCAGAGCATCACGGCAGACAAGCCGGCAGTTGATGCTGTGCGCTCGCAGGTACGAACACTTACCGACACCGCAGTGGAGCGGGACCCACATCAATCCCGAATACCTCAATTGGCCTGGCAGGCAATCAAGGAATCACTCCCATCGGGACCGATTTTGGTTTCGGTTGGTCGACGGGGGTATATCCCAGCATTTTTGTGCACCCAGTGCGGTGAGCGCGCAATTTGTTCCTGCGGCGGAGCAATCCAACAGGGCAACAGGAACCTCTCGGGGGAGCATCTGACCTGCCGTCGGTGTGGCACGGGTGGCTGGCGGTGTGCCTGCGGTGGAACCCAGATCAAGGCCCTTGCAATTGGAGCTGAGCGAACGGCAGAGGAACTGGGACGTGCTTTTGCTGGGACCCCGGTTGTGTGGTCGCAGCAGGAGCATGTGGTGACAGATGTAGATTCTCAGTCCAGAATTGTTGTTGCAACGCAAGGTGCTGAGCCATACGCGGAAAATGGATTTGCCGCCGTTGTTGTTCTGGATATGTTTGCGCAATCAATTTCACTGACAACGAGTGAGTCACTCGTGCGGCGAGCATTCTCGGCCGCGGTCAGGGGGAGGTTGGGTGCACCGATTGTGTTGACCGGTGATCCGGGACAAAGGGAATCCCAAGCGGTCGCACGGTGGGACAGTCCCTGGTTCGCCGGGCGCGAATGCCAGGATCGTTTGCAAGCCCACCTGCCACCTTCGAGCCGTGTTGCTGTACTTACTGGTGAGCGTGACGCCGTTTTAGCGGTCGCCACAAAGGTCCAAGAGAGTGTCCCGGCTCGGCTCATGGGACCCATTGATGGTGAAACCTCGACAGTGTTCCTCATCGCTCGCCGAGCCGATGGCAATGAACTTTCGCGCGTGTTGGACCAAATCATGCGCACTCACTCGGCTGATCCCAAGAATTCATTTGTGCGAATTCACATGGATCCGCGCGATTTCTGACCACCAGCACCATGTCCTAGACTCAGCGCATGGCAATTCAACCCATCAGGATCTTTGGCGACCCAGTCTTGCGTACTCCCGCAGCTGAGGTTGTGGACTTTGATAAAGAATTACACAAATTGGTTGCCGATCTCATTGACACCATGGAGGACGCGCCGGGGCTTGGTCTTGCCGCACCCCAGTTAGGGGTCTCCCTGCGAGTGTTTACCTATTGGGTCGACGACGAACTTGGCCATTTGGTGAATCCAACCCTCAAACTCTCAGAGGACACTGAATTGGGTGAGGAGGGTTGCTTGTCGCTCCCAGGGCTGTCATTCGATACGCCGCGTTCTCGAAGTGTGGTTGCAAAAGGATTCAATATGTATGGTGAACCGGTCGAGCTGGTGGGCTCTGACCTTATGGCTAGGTGTGTACAGCATGAAACAGACCACCTCGATGGAATAATTTTCATCGACAGGCTTGGACCTGAAGAACGCAAAGAGGCAATGAAAGAAATTCGAGCCAGTGAATGGTTCGGTGACGATCTAGTCGTTCAAACGAGCCCACACACAATTTCACAAAAGTGGATGTAAGTTGAAATTTGTTTTCGCTGGAACTCCGGAAGCCGCACTTCCGTCTTTGAACAACCTAATTTCATCTCAGCATGAAGTCCTAGCCGTAATTACTCAGCCCCCCGCAAAATCGGGTCGAGGACGTGATGTTAGGCGCAGTCCAGTGCACGAGCTGGCTTTGAGTCAAGGAATTGACGTATTACATCCTGCTTCAGTTCGTGATATCGATTCAGTTTTGCGAGAACTTCAACCTGATGTAATTCCCGTAGTTGCCTACGGTCAGTTGATCCCTGAATCCATGTTAAGCGTCCCTGAACAAGGCTGGATCAATTTACATTTCTCGCTGTTACCACAGTGGCGTGGTGCGGCTCCGGTCCAGCACAGCATTTGGCACGGTGATTCGATCACGGGTGCAACAACTTTTCGAATTGATAAAGGGATGGATAGCGGACCAGTTCTTGGACAGGTGACCCACGCTATCGACCCCCGAGATACGAGCGGTGTGCTTTTGGACAGCTTGGCGGACTCGGGATCCCTGCTGCTGAGACAAACACTTGACGCACTTGAAGCTGGGGTGATCAGGGCGATACCCCAACAGCATGACCTGGCCACTTATGCCCCGAAAATCAGTAAAGCCGATTCACGAATTGATTGGCGCTCGCCGGCAATTGAAATTGATCGTCGAATCCGAGCCATGACACCTGCGCCTGGAGCCTGGACCATGATTGACATCGGTGAAGACGGCGCCTCAGTATCAATTGCTCCTGCACTCATTGATCGTGATGTTGTTCTGGAGCCCGGTGTCATTTCAGTTGTCGACAAGCGTGTTTTTGTTGGCAGCGCGACATATGCACTTGAACTTACTCAAGTGAAACCAGCTGGAAAGAAATTCATGGATGCAACAGACTGGTTGCGCGGCTTGAGAACAGAAGTGGTGAGACTTTTCTAATGGAAGAAGAATCAAAGGGCTATCCCAGCAGCGACCAACCGCGCTTGGCAGCACTTGAGTTATTGCGGATGGTTCGTGACGAGGGTGCATACGCAAACCTTGCGTTGCCGCAAATACTGCGCAAATACAAACTCAATGGCCGTGATGCCGCATTTACGGTGGAACTTGCCTACGGCGTTTTACGGAATCAATCTCTCTATGATTCGATGGCGCAGAAATGCTCGTCGCGCACGTTAGTCACTGTTGAGGCTGAAATCGTTGATATTTTGCGACTGGGAATCCACCAGATTTATGCCATGCGCGTTCCCGATCATGCTGCGGTTGACACATGTGCATCCTTGGCGCGGGTTTCGGTCAAAGGAAAAGACGCCGGTCACATTAAGGCTCGAGTTGGCTTCGTTAACGCAGTCCTGCGCTGCATCACTAAATCAGAATTTGACATTGAAACATTAAGCCTTGGCGAGCGTTACTCACACCAGGATTGGATAGTCCAGGCGTTCGAGGAATCACTGGTTCATAATCGAGCTGCAGCTAGCGAGTTGGAGACACTCCTGCAGGCCAACAACACGGCGGCTGATCCGGTCATCGCCGTCCGCGACGGCGAACTAGAAATTGTTGGAACGATCCCCGGTAGGTGGAGTAAACAGGCGCGTGTTCTCACCGATGTGATTCCGCTGGAATTGGAGCAGGTACGTGATGGAAGCGCAATTGTGCAAGATGAAGGCAGCCAGTTAGTCGCGCAGGCGTTCCTACTTGCCCAGCCAAGCGGTCCGGAAAGTTCCTGGCTTGACATGTGCGCGGGACCTGGTGGTAAGGCTGCGCTGATTAGCGACGCTGTCCCACCAGGTGTGGAGTTCATCGCAGTTGATCTTCATCAACATCGTGTGGATCTCATGAAAAAAATTGTGGGTCCATCGGCTCAGTTACTCACGGGTGATGCGCGTGAGCGCCCATGGGGTAATCGATTTTTTGATCGGGTGCTTCTTGACGCCCCGTGCTCGGGATTAGGTGCACTACGTCGCAGGCCTGAGGCTCGCTGGCGTAAAACCAAAAAGGAGACATTGGCCCTTACCGGGTTGCAGGAAGAGCTCTTGCTTGCTGCGATTGACTCAACTCGTTTAGGCGGGATTGTCGCTTATGTAACATGTTCTCCCTATCTCGAGGAAACTTGGGCCGTTGTCGACAGTGTGTTGCAGTCCCGGACCGACGTTCAACAAGAAGACGCACGAGACTTATTTCCCGGAGTGAGCGACCTTGGTAGCGGCCCTAATGTCCAGCTGTGGCCACATGTGCACGGCACAGATGCAATGTTCTTCGCACTTTTGCGCCGGGTCTAGAACGCGGGATATAGTCTGTGGACATGCTGATTTCACCGAGTGTGCTTAATAGCAATTTGGGCCGGTTGAGTGAGGAAATCTCCAAGGTGGAGGCTGTGGCGGATCTCATTCACCTTGATGTCATGGACAACCACTTCGTACCCAATCTGACATTTGGGTTACCGGTGGTCGCAAGCGTGATTTCGCAAACTTCGCTGCGAGCAGACGTTCACCTGATGATCAATGATCCTGATCGCTGGGCCCCCGCTTATGGAGAGGCGGGTGCGTATTCGGTGACTTTTCACATTGAGGCGGCAAGGGATCCCCGCACCTTATGCAAGAACATTCGTTCCACGGGGGCAAGGGCTGCAACTGCTCTCAAGCCAGAAACCTCTCTCGACGCGCTAGATGGGGTAATCGAATACCTTGACATGATCTTGATCATGACGGTGGAACCTGGTTTTGGGGGCCAAGCGTTCATGAGTGACATGATGCCGAAGGTTGCTCGGGCGCGTGAACTAGGTGGCGCAGAAATGTGGATTGAAGTTGACGGTGGGGTATCCCAGGACACAATCATGGAATGTAAAGAGGCCGGCGCAAATGTTTTCGTTGCTGGTTCATGTGTGTACTCCAACCCAGATCCAGCCCAGGCTGTTCGCGAGCTTAAGGCGCTGGTGGAAAAGTAGGTGAGCTAGGTGAGCATTGATACACGGTTTATGTTGCAAGCCATTGAGCTTGCCGAACTGGGTCCGTATTCGTCAAACCCGCGGGTGGGTGCGGTGTGTGTTAGTAATGGAGTTGTCGTGGGAACCGGGTACCACCACGGAGCAGGAACCGCCCATGCTGAAGTAGAAGCCCTTACCGTTGCCGGCGATAAAGCCGCTGGCGCAGACCTCTACGTTTCCCTCGAACCATGCTCTCACTTTGGTCGGACTCCTCCATGCACCCAGGCAATCATTGAGGCGGGAATACGCCGGGTGATTTTCGCCCAATTCGACCCTAGTGGCGAGGCTGGTGGAGGAGCTGATGTATTGAAAGCCGCCGGGTGTGAAGTCATTGGAGAAATTGAGTCGGAGCATTCCATGTTGGTGAATAGGGAGTGGAATCACCGAATGAGAATCGGTGTTCCCTTTGTCACCTTGAAGTTCGCACAAAGCCTCGATGGACGCGTAGCGGCCAAATCGGGGGAGCGGACATCCATTAGTGGCGTGCAATCGCAGGTCTTTACACATAATTTGCGATCACGGGTAGGGGCGATTTTGGTTGGAACTCAAACATTCGTAGTCGATCAACCGAGTCTGAGTGCGCGGGAAACTGATGGTTCGTTAAAAGTTTCCCAACCATTGCGAGTGGTAATGGGAATGCGTGATGTTGCTCCAACAGAGTTTTTGCATCTGGCAACCCATGATCCAAAAGTTGCGCTGCTTTCGTTAGCAGATTTGGGAATAAACCACGTGTTGTTGGAGGGAGGGCCGACCATAGCCGCGGCTTTTATTCAATCAAATTGCATCGATGAAGTAATCAGCATTACCGCTCCCATTACGCTGGGCGCAGGACCGCGATCCTTAACAACCGATACTCCATTTATGCGTCCAATAAAGATCACCTCGACGTTCACTTTGGGCTCGGACCTCATCCACATCGGCGAACTCGAATCAGCGGTAGGATTGTAATTATGTTCACCGGAATAGTTGAAACAACCGGATCTGTTCTTGCAATGAATCCAGGTTCGGATTCATCGCGGATAACCTTTGCCGCCCCAGGTGTGTTATCCGATGCACAGATTGGGGCTTCCATTGCCGTCAATGGCGTGTGTCTGACCATCACCCATTTCGACCAGGAGAGTTTTACGGCTGACCTGATGGAAGAAACTCTCAAGCGCAGTGGCCTTGGGGCCTTGAATCTCGGTGATTCGGTAAATATTGAACGGGCTATGCCCATTTCGGGGCGCCTTGGTGGTCATATCGTTCAAGGCCACGTCGATGCGGTGGCCACTGTGCGATCTATTGAACCGCGAGAAGACTGGACACTGATCACATTTGAATTGCCGCAGGATATTGCTCGCTATGTCGTTGAAAAAGGCTCAATCACCGTGAGTGGGGTTTCACTGACCGTGGTCAAAGTCAGCGAACCTGCTGAAACGCAACCATGGTTTAGCGTTTCACTTATTCCAACGACTTTGAAAGACACTACCTTGGGGAACATCGGTGTAGGAAGTGAAGTCAATCTCGAAGTAGATGCGCTGGCCAAATATGTTGAACGAATCCTGGCCTTTGCCCCAGTAAAGGAGAGCCCATGAGTGGAGGAAACGCCCCAAAATTGGAATTGGATGGAAGTGGTCTTCGAGTCGGGATCATCGCAGCCCAATGGCACGAAGTTGTCATGAACGGGTTGATTGAGGGTGCAATACGCGCTTGCGAGCGCACCGGAGCTTCCCATGAACTGATTCGGGTACCCGGGGCATTTGAATTGCCTTTGGGTGCACAGTTAGCTGCTCGGAGTGACAAATTTGATGCACTTGTCGCACTGGGTGTCGTTATTCGGGGAGGCACACCCCATTTTGAATTTGTCTGTAATGGCGCGACTCAGGGGCTCACTCGTGTTGCTTTGGACACGCACACACCAATCGGGTTTGGACTGTTGACCGTCGAGAACGAGGAACAGGCCCTTGATCGCGCCGGTTTCGCTGATTCGCGTGAGGACAAAGGCAATGAAGCGGCCGAGGCTGCACTCGCCATGGCGCTTCTTGCGCAAGGAAGGTTTGGTCTAGCGGGGAAAGTAATACCAACCGGGTTTCGCTAGGCTGTAAGGGTGACGTCATCGCAACCGAGAAAATCTTTTGAAGAACTTTACGTCGAGTTATCTGAAAAAATCGCCACCGGTGATACCGAGTCCGGGTCAGTTCGTCTTGTCCAGGCTGGTACACACGCGATTGGCAAAAAAATCGTGGAAGAGGCTGCGGAAGTATGGATGGCCGCCGAGTATCAAGGGAAAGAAGCCCTCGCTTTAGAGATTTCTCAGTTGATCTATCACATTCAATTATTAATGCATACACATGAATTGAGCATGCAGGATGTCTACAAAAATTTATAGCAATTTCATTAATGGAAAGGATCGGCCATGCTGCGCATCGCGCTCCCCAATAAAGGCCAATTAGCGCAGCCTGCTGCGGCACTTCTCAACGAAGCGGGGTATTTGGTTTCCACCAATCCGAGAGCGCTGGTCGTAACTGACGTGGCAAACGACGTTGAGTTCTTTTTCCTTCGTCCAAAAGATGTCGCAGTTTATGTTGGAGCGGGAACAATTGACCTCGGTATAACGGGACGTGACATGCTGCTGGACAGCGGTGCCCCTGCCGAAGAAATAATGCAGCTTGGATTTGCTCCCTCTACTTTTCGAGTTGCGGTGCCCAGTGGAACCGCAACTACGCACGCAGAACTCAACGGCAAAAGAATAGCGACCTCTTATGAAGGTCTATTGAAATCTTGGTTGACAACCCATTCCATTCAGGCTCACATTGTCCGCTTGGATGGAGCCGTTGAGAACGCGGTGGCATTAGGTGTTGCTGATGCCGTAGCTGACGTCGTCGCAACTGGAGCAACTTTGCGTGCTGCTGGTCTTGAAGTCATTGGGGATCCAATTTTGGAGTCCGAAGCAATTCTGATTCGACCAGCGAACTCTGAGAAAACTCAAGTTCAGGAAACGTTTGAGCGCAGGTTG
>CAMAVT010000112.1 GCA_945861775.1 Bifidobacterium breve | reverse complement strand
AAAACGGTCATTGTCCAAGTAGCAGCTGCCGTTTTCGATAATGCAGGTTGGGCCGTTTTGTTCATCTCGTTGGCCACCGCCTTGATCTTGGCACTAGCCGCAAACACCGCCTTTAACGGTTTTCCTATGCTGGGATCGATCCTGGCCCGGGATGGTTACCTACCGCGTCAATTGCACACACGAGGGGACCGACTGGCTTTCAGTAATGGAATATTTGCGCTAGCCGGCTTTGCGGCGCTTCTCATTATTGGTTTTCAGGCAGATGTAACAAAACTCATTCAGCTGTACATCATTGGCGTTTTCATTGCATTCACTCTGGGCCAGTTCGGGATGATTCGACATTGGAGCAGGTTGCTCAAGACTGAAACCATTCGTAGGGAACGACAACGTTGTGTTCGATCCCGCATTGTTAATGCGATTGGTTTTGTCATGACGGGAACCGTGCTGATCATCGTGGTGTTTACCAAGTTCACACACGGGGCTTGGATTGTAATTGTTGCGCTGCCCATCATTTTTTACGTGATGTTACGAATTCATAGGCATTATGACAAGGTCCGCCGGGAGCTAGCTACCCTTGAAACCGACCATATTATGTTGCCGGCACGCGTGCACGCACTTGTGCTTGTCTCAAAAAACGACAAACCGACCCTTCGCGCTATCGCCTATGCACGGGCCAGCCGTCCAACGGTGATTGAGGCTGTCACTGCCAATGTTGAAGAATCAGAGACGGAACGCTTGCAGGAGGATTGGATCCGCAGGGACATTCCAGTGACACTACGCATTCTTGATTCACCGTATCGAGAAATCACAAGTCCCATAATTGATTATGTGAAAGAGATCAGATCCGAATCACCTAATGATTTGATCGCCGTATTTGTGCCGCAATACGTTGTTGGCCACTGGTGGGAGCAGATTCTGCATAATCAGTCGGCGCTCAGGCTAAAGAGTCGTTTACTTTTCTCCAATTCGGTTATGGTCATCAGCGTTCCATGGCAGTTGGAATCAAGTGAGCGCAGTCTCGAAAATGACTTCTAAACAGGTGCTAGAAATTGGAAAACAATATTTAGCAGATATCGGCAATATCGCCCACGGCGGTCACTTCGTAACGCACGTTGAGGGTTGTGTTGTTTTTGTTCGTGGTGCATTAACGGGTGAGCAGGCTTTAATTCAGATTACGCACAAAAGGCAAAAAGTCTATTTTGGAATAGCTCAAGAGATTAAAAAGCCGTCAGAGTTTCGAGTCGCTCCTAGCTGCCAAGCCAGCCAATTCTGTGGTGGGTGCGATTTTCAATATATTGCGCCACTGAATCAAAGGGCTCTCAAAACGTCCGTCCTCAAGGAATCATTGCAACGTTTTGCTTCACTCGATGAATCCCAAGTGGACCGCATTGTTGGTTCCGGGGTCCGTGCCATAGGTGATCCGTCCGGATTGGGTTGGCGGGAACGAGCGCGTTTCGAATGGGACGAAGGCTGGAAGATGCACCAATACCGAAGGGGGGCCATGGTCAACACGCCCCAGTGCACAACGATCACGACCGAGATGGGCGAAGAACTCACGCGACTCGAGGGAGTCGGGGGTCTACAACCCGGTGAATACACCTTTGCACAGGGCAACGAAGGGGTCAGCGTCCTCGGACCTTTGGGCCACGTCTCTGGGCCGCAGACAGTGGGTAGGGAATTCGCCGGTACCAATTGGGAGAGTAGCCCGCGGGATTTCTGGCAGTCCAATGCGGCACTTTTACCGGAAGTATCTGATTGCATTCGTGGATTGGGAGTCGTGTCCAAGGGAGCTAACTGGTGGGACCTGTACGCCGGTTCCGGCGTCTTTTCTCAATTGCTAGCGAACATTGTGGGGGATATCGGTTCGCTCACAAGTGTGGAGGGGAACAGACAAACTTCCCACCTCGCCCGAGATCGTTTTACCGAGGTTTCCGATCCCCGAGCGGCACCTGTTCAGACAATCAACAGCAGTGTCGAGTCCTTCGTGGCGCGCAGGCAGAAAGGGGACGGCAGACCTGATGGGGTATTTCTTGATCCACCTCGCTCGGGTGCTGGAATTGCGGTGTGCGCAGCTTTACTCGATATTTCGCCCGGGTGGATCCTCTACCTGGCATGTGATCCGGTAGCCCTCGCGCGCGATACCAGGGTCATATGTGCGAGTGGAGATTATGAATTGAGCAGTGTTACAGCATGGGATGCTTTCCCGATGACCCACCATTTTGAGTCATTCGCAGTGTTCACGAAGATCAAAGTATCTTGACGTCAAGATACTTGTGATATCTTGCGCTCAGGAAATCTAAGCCGGGAGGTCTTGTGACTAGTCTGAATTCGTTCTCCGCAAAGGAAACACTCATCGTTGGTGGTGCGAAATATGAAATTTTTGCCATAGATACTGTTCCTGGAAGCCAAAATTTACCTTTTACACACAAGATTCTGCTGGAAAATTTGCTGCGAACCGAAGACGGCGTGAATGTGACCGCCGAGACAATCGCGGCGCTGGGCAATTGGGATGCCAAGGCCGAACCCACAGAGGAAATTCAATTCACGCCCTCGCGTGTTGTCTTACAGGATTTTACCGGGGTGCCGGTTGTCGTGGATCTAGCCACAATGCGTGAGGCTGTGATCGCACTCGGAGGTAATCCCGACAAGATCGAGCCGCTAAATCCCGTTGAACTCGTCATCGACCACTCTGTTATCGCAGACTTCTTTGGGACCCCAGATTCAGCCGATCGAAATGTCGAACTCGAGTACGAACGCAATAGGGAGCGCTACCAATTCTTGCGTTGGGGACAAAGTGCATTTGATGAATTCAAAGTTGTTCCCCCCGGCACCGGAATTGTGCATCAGGTAAATATCGAAAATTTAGCTCGGGTGATCATGGCTCGGGGAGGTCAGGCTTACCCGGACACGGTTGTCGGTACGGATTCTCACACCACAATGGTTAATGGTCTCGGTGTACTGGGTTGGGGTGTTGGTGGAATTGAGGCTGAGGCGGCAATGCTCGGCCAATCGGTCTCGATGCTGATTCCTCGTGTTCTTGGCTTCAAACTGACTGGCGAACTACCTGCGGGAGCAACCGCAACGGACTTGGTGTTGACCATCACAGAAATGTTGCGCCAACGCGGTGTCGTGGGTAACTTCGTTGAATTTTATGGTGATGGTGTCAGTTCGGTTCCCCTGGCGAACCGAGCAACTATTGGAAATATGAGCCCCGAATATGGCAGTACCGCTGCGATTTTTCCCATTGACGAGGTGACTCTCAAGTACCTCGCTTTGACGGGAAGAACCCCAGAGTCAATTGAGTTGGTAAAGGCTTATGCCCAACGACAGGGTCTCTGGCACGACACGACTTCACACGCAACCTACTCGGACACAATTGAACTCGATATGAGCACCGTTGTGCCCAGCCTGGCGGGCCCTAAGCGCCCACAGGACCGAGTAATTTTGGTGCAATCGCAACCAATGTTCAAAAAAGCTCTCGCAGACTTCACCACCGCACCAGAACATAAAGTGCGTATTGATATCGCAGGTGAGTCTGTCGAAGTCGGGCACGGGGCTGTCGGTGTTGCCGCCATCACTTCATGTACCAACACGTCAAACCCATCCGTCATGATTGGCGCAGGGCTTTTGGCAAAGAAAGCAGTAGAACGTGGCCTGACGCGCAAGCCGTGGGTCAAAACGACATTGGCTCCAGGGTCAAAGGTAGTAACGGACTACTACGAAAAGTCTGGCCTCTTGCCATATTTGGAAAAACTCGGTTTCAATGTTGTTGGCTACGGCTGCACAACCTGTATTGGAAACTCTGGTCCGTTAATTCCTGCGCTATCCGCTGCAATTAATACCGATGACATAGTCGTTAGTTCGGTGCTCAGTGGAAATAGAAACTTTGAAGGTCGGATTAACCCGGACGTCAAAATGAATTACTTGGCTTCACCGCCCCTTGTAGTTGCTTATGCAATCGCTGGAACGATGGATATTGACCTTGTCAACGATCCGCTTGGTTTCGATGAAGATGGCACACCGGTTTTTCTCGCCGATATTTGGCCCTCGTCCACGGAAATAGAAGAGGTGATTGCAGGATCGATCGATTCGCAGATGTACATCGATCGTTATCGAGATGTGTTTGCCGGTGATGAAGCTTGGCGAGCCCTCCCGACTCCGACCGGCAGTATCTTCCAATGGGATTCACAGAGCACCTATGTCCGGCGCCCGCCATATTTTGAGGGAATGCAAATCGAGCCCTCACCTGTCACCAACATCAGCGGAGCACGTGTTCTGGCCTGGTTGGGTGACTCGGTTACCACCGACCATATTTCACCTGCAGGCTCAATAAAGGCTGACTCACCGGCCGGAATTTATTTGAGCGAGCACGGGATCGAACGCAAGGATTTCAACTCATATGGCTCACGTCGAGGAAATCATGAAGTGATGATCCGAGGGACGTTTGCCAATATTCGATTGAAGAATCTCATCGCGCCAGGTACTGAAGGTGGGTTCACCGTTGATTTCACCGACCCCAACATGGGTGTGACAACAATCTACGACGCAGCAATGAAGTACAAGACCGAAGACATTCCATTGATTATTTTGGCGGGCAAAGAATACGGCTCAGGGTCGAGCCGCGACTGGGCTGCAAAAGGCACCGCTCTCCTGGGTGTGCGGGCAGTTATTGCAGAGTCGTATGAACGAATTCACCGATCCAATTTGATCGGCATGGGTGTTCTGCCATTGCAGTTCGTAGAGGGTGAAAGTGCCCAAACACTTGGGCTCACGGGCACTGAAGTGTTTGCTATTGATGGTGTCACGGAACTTAATGCCGGAGTAACACCAAAGCAATTGACGGTGCGTGCTACGACAGCGCAGGGAAGCGTTATTGAATTCGCTGCCGTTCTGCGGATCGACACACCGGGTGAAGCTGATTACTATCGAAACGGTGGAATTTTGCAGTATGTCCTTCGTTCACTCCTGTGACCAACACGCCTGCTGGGTGGCCAAAAGACTTGGTTTCCTCGTTCGACCCGGAGTTCCTCGGGCAGGTGTCCCGTTGGCTCCTGGAGCGCCTGCCGGGTGAATTCCGAGACACGGAGATCAGAAATGATCCGATTGCTCTCTCTTGGATACTACACGAACGCATACGAAGTGATCTTGAATTAATGCGCCGACTCTATGCCACGGCTCGAGTCAGCTCGGGCAGCGCAAGCCCCTCCGCTTTACTCGATGCCCTTAGTGAGATTGGTGCGCATCTGTTGCGTACCGAACGCGAAGTGAATTCTGTTGCCAGCGCCATCGCGGCGCTAGACCACAGCAGGATAAACACTTCTGATCTAGACTAGGCGGATGCGATATTTGGAGGCAATCCGTGACCCCCGCGATGTTCGCGCCCTCCCAGCTGACAAGCTCCCCGAACTGGCCCGGGAGATCCGTGCATTTTTGGTCGAGAAAGTCTCAGCTACAGGTGGTCATTTGGGTCCAAACCTGGGTGTTGTAGAACTCAGTATCGCGCTGCATCGGGTATTCCGATCACCCGAAGATGCCATTATTTGGGATACGGGTCACCAGGCCTACGTCCACAAAATATTGACCGGTCGAGCTGGAGATTTTGATTCACTCCGGCAAGAAGGCGGCATTAGTGGTTATCCCAGTCGCAGTGAAAGTGTTCATGACATTGTTGAAAACTCACATGCTTCGACGGCCCTGTCTTATGCGGATGGACTCGCAAAAGCATGGCAACAACGCGGCCTATTGGGGGAGCAGCATGTAGTTGCGGTCATCGGAGACGGCGCGTTAACCGGTGGTATGGCATGGGAGGCCTTGAACAATATTGCAACAGGGGAAAGACCTGTGGTGATTGTCGTAAACGACAATGCGAGGTCTTACTCACCGACGATCGGTGGACTGGCTCACCATTTGAACACGCTTCGAACCGCACCCAATTACGAGAAAGTAATGGGTTGGGGTAAACGGGTATTGCTGCGTACCCCTGTCGTTGGCCCGCCGGTTTTTGACGCATTGCACGGAATGAAAAAGGGCGTCAAAGACGTTGTTGCGCCGCAAGGCATGTTTGAGGATCTCGGCTTGAAGTATGTCGGTCCGGTAAACGGCCACGATGAAGCTGAAGTTGAATTTGCCCTTAGCCGGGCCCGGGATTTTGAAGCGCCGGTGATTGTTCACGTGATAACGCACAAGGGTCAGGGTTATGCTCCAGCAGAGGCTGATGACGCGGATCGATTCCATGGTGTGGGTGTAATCGATCCTGAGACTGGATTACCGGTTGTTGCTGCTGGCCGAAGTTGGACCAAGGCATTCTCTGATGAATTGGTATCAATCGGTCGAGTCCGACCTGATGTAGTAGCGATAACTGCTGCGATGTTGGGGCCAACTGGGCTTGATCAATTTGCACAGGAGTTTCCCACTCGTATTTATGACGTCGGTATTGCCGAACAACATGCGGTCACAAGCGCTGCAGGTTTGGCCTTCGGCGGAATGCATCCGGTCGTGGCCGTGTATGCGACATTCTTAAATCGGGCATTCGACCAAGTTGTGATGGACTGCGCACTTCACAAGGCGGGAGTTACCTTCGTTTTGGACCGGGCTGGCATAACCGGCGATGACGGTGCAAGTCATAACGGCGTGTGGGACATGTCCATGTTGCAGATCGTGCCAGGGTTGCATATCGCCGCACCGCGTGATGAATCAACCCTTAAGCAGGCTCTGCGCGAAGCGATTGACATTAACGATGCACCCTCGGTGGTTCGCTTTTCTAAGGGCACCATTCCCCAAGATTTTTCGACGCTGGCCCGTGAAGGTTGCGTTGACATTCTCGCTCGCCATGGGAGTGCGGAAGTGTGCATTGTTGCGATTGGCTCTTTTGCCCAACTCGGGATGGAAGTCTCCGAGGGTCTCAAAGCCCAAGGTATTGGGGCACAGGTACTTGACCCGCGTTGGGTGAAACCAATCCCGCAATACGTGCTGGATCAAGCAGCAAATGCCACACTCGTGATCGTGCTGGAGGACGGCATAAGGGCTGGTGGTGTGGGTGCGGCACTGAGCCAAGCCTTACGTGATGCAAACGTTGATGTACCCCTGCGCAACTTTGGTACCCCGCTAGCCTTTCTTGATCACGCCAAGCGAAATTCGATCCTCGCGGATCTTGGACTTACCGGTCAGTCGATCACGCGGTCAATAACCGAGTGGATGGCAAGCAATGAGCGTGGCCAGGCAGTCGATTCGGTTACGCAGGAACGCTAGCTACCCCTTGATCTAAGAATCGAGGATTGCTGTATCCCTCACGGTCGAGATAGGGGGTAATCCCGCCCAGCCAAAATGGCCAGCCGGCACCAAGAATCATGCACAGATCAAGATCTTGCGGCTCGGCGACTACACCCTCGTCGAGCATGATTCTGGCCTCCTGGGCTACTGCCTTAAGCGCCCTGTCTCTGATCTGATCCGGGGTCATAGTGCTGGGTGAATCACCAAAGATCTCCGACACTCGTGGGTCCACCGACTTGTTGCCTTTGTCATCCCATAACCAGACACCGGGAAGTCCCGCTGTAACTAGTTGACCCATTTTTTCTGAGGCGTGGAATCGATCGGGGAAATGTCCATTGAGGGTCTGCGCCACATGCTGGGCAACCGCAGGGCCGACCATCTGCACGAGAACGAATGGATCCATGGGAAGCCCCATCTCGTGTACCGCGGCATCGGCATCAGCGAAACTAGCCCCTTCTTCGACGCACGCAATGATTTCGCCAAGGAAGCGATTGAGTAGGCGGTTGACGACAAAAGCGGGGCGATCCGCCACCAACACACATGACTTTTTGAGGCCTTTGCCAACAGCGAATGCCGTGGCCAAAGTCGGATCATTTGTCTTCTCAGCGCGTGCAATCTCCAGTAACGGCATGAGCGCGACCGGGTTGAAAAAATGGAAGCCTACAACTCGCTCAGGGTTCTTGAGATCGGC
>CAMAVT010000111.1 GCA_945861775.1 Bifidobacterium breve | reverse complement strand
TATCGACGGCCGCATACACCGAGATGAAGCCTTCCTCGCCCAAAATCAACCGATCCTTGAGCAAGTTTTCATCTGTCCTACCCACGCTGACACCATCCACATAAACCTCGCGCAGCGGGTAAGCACCGGCGATAATGCTCTGATCGCCTCGAACATCAACACATGCGCCATTGGCCGTGATGAGCACGTGATCAGCAGGGACCCCAACACTGATGGCAAGGAGAGCATTGGCTTTCAAGTGACGCCACTCGCCATGAATTGGCATAACGTATTGAGGTTTCACGATGTTATACACGTAACGGAGTTCTCCCGCAGCGGCATGCCCAGAAACGTGCACCAACTCATTGCCCTTATGCACAACGTCAGCTCCCAACAGGGTTAAGCCGTTGATGACTCGGTACACAGCGTTTTCGTTTCCGGGAATGAGTGATGAAGCAAGAACAATTGTGTCGCCCTCGCCCACCGAAATATCGTGGTTGCGGTTAGCTATTCGGGACAGCACCGCCATGGGTTCACCTTGGGACCCGGTGCAAATGAGTACTGCCCTGTTGTCGGGCAATTTGGAAAGTTCATCCATTGAGATGAGGGTGTTACCCGGTATTTTCAGGTAGCCAAGATCCCTCGCGACATTCATATTGCGAACCATTGACCGGCCCACAAACGCCACTTTGCGGTTATGCGACACCGCAATGTCGATTATCTGTTGAACCCGATGCACATGTGAGGCGAACGAGGCGACGATTACTCGACCCTGTGCCCGATTGAAAACTCTTTCGAGCACCGGAATGATTTCTTTTTCACTGGGAACAAAACCCGGCACTTCAGCATTGGTGCTGTCCACCATCAGTACATCTACGCCCAGTTCACCCAAGCGGGCAAAGCTCGCAAGGTCGGTTATTCGGCCGTCGAGTGGCAACTGGTCCATCTTGAAATCGCCTGTATGAAGAATCCGACCCGCCGGCGTTGTGATCGAAATGGCCATGGCGTCGGGGATTGAGTGGTTTACCGCCAGAAACTCAAGTTCAAATGGTCCGATTTTTTCGACTGCGCGATCTGCAACCGACAACGTGAACGGCTTGATCCGATGTTCCTTTAACTTTGCTTCGATGAATGCAAGTGTCAGCGTTGAACCGATGATCGGAATATCAACTCGATGACGCAGTAGATACGGCACCGCACCGATGTGGTCTTCATGTCCGTGGGTGAGCACTATTGCCTCCACGTCATTGATTCGATCCAGGATCGGCTCAAAGTCGGGCAAGATTAAATCAACCCCGGGGTGCGACTCTTCGGGAAATAAAACACCGCAATCAACGATCAGCAGCCGCGAGTCATATTCGAAAACTGTCATGTTGCGACCGATCTCACCGATGCCACCCAGCGGCATGATCCGCAAAGTTCCCGGGGCTAACGGTGGTGGAACAGGTAAGTCAGGGAGAAACATGTAATCGGTCCTTAATGATTGTTAAAGGCTCAGGTGTACTAAGCGAATGGAGCCACGCCACCAGCGGCAAGGTCAAGTGTTAATTGCTCAATCTCAGCGGAAGTTGCATTAACTAATGGAAGCCGAACCGGGCCACTCGGTAGACCTTGCAGATTAAGGGCGGCCTTGGTCAAAATCACGCCTTGGGCTCGGAAAATTCCGGTATAGACCGGCAAGAGTGATTCATTAATCACCCGAGCTGCCTCAACATCACCGCTCCAGAACACCTCAGCCATTTTCTTGAGCCGATCCCCCACCAGGTGTCCCACCACGGAAACCATTCCACCGGCGCCAAGTGCCAGTAGCGCCAAGTTCAGTGAGTCTTCACCGCTGTACCAGGCAAGATCTGTACGCGCCATAACCCATTGCGATGCTTCCAAATCTCCCTTTGCATCCTTGTTAGCGATGATTCTTGGATGTTCTGCTAATCGCACGAGTGTTTCGGTTTCGATCGCAACGCCGGTGCGTCGAGGAATGTCGTAGGTCATAAGGGGCAATTCGGTGCTATCAGCGATAGCCCAGAAATGCTCAAAAATTCCTTGCTGTGGCGGACGGTTGTAATAGGGCGCTGCGGCCATAAGCGCGTCCACACCCACCTTGGCGGCTGCCTTGGCACTGGAAATGGAATGCGACGTGTCATTAGTGCCCACTCCGGCAATAACCGTGGCCCGATCACCCACGGCTTCAACTACGGCCTGTAACAGGGCAAGATCTTCTGAATCGGATTTGGTTGATGCCTCTCCGGTAGTGCCATTGATGACAAGCCCGTCATGGCCCAGATTGTCGACTAGGTGCGTCGCAAGTTTTTGGGCTCCGGCGAGGTCTTGGCTACCGTCGGGTGCAAATGGAGTGATCATCGCGGTGAGCATCACTCCAAACGGACTTTTCATGTCAAAACCCTACCGCTAGGCCGATTCATCGGACATCGGCTAAGGGGCTAAGGAGCCACGCGGCCATTGGCAATAAAGGTTGCATGGGTAATTGGCATCAACCGTGCGAAATGATCTTCATAGACCTCAGCGACCATTTCGATTTCGCGTTGAGGATATGACGGGAAATGTGAGCCTTCGACCTTACGGCGCAGACTGAGAAAGTTCATCAACGAGCGTGCATTCATCGTGACATACGCGGAGGAAAAAATGGTCACGGGCAGCACCATTCGGGCTACTTCACGGGCCACGCCGGCTTCAAGCATGTTCATGTACGCCGCGTAAGCGCTTGTGCATGAATCCTTAATGGCACTGTCAACCAAGTCATACTGCTCGGCGGTGCCGGGGTGAAACTCATAGGCGCCCGGCTTTCCCGATTGAATCAACGGGCGATCGTGCCCAGGAACATAAAAAACCGGCAGCAACTCTCGGTAGCGACCCGACTCTTCGTTGTAACTTGCAATTCGGTGCCGCATATGTTCACGCCACACAAAAATAGGTGCTTTTACAAAGAACGTCATTGAATTATGCTCAAATGGACTGCCGTGACGATCACGCATCAAATAGTTGATCAAGCCAGAACTACGTTGGGGATCGGCATCCACGTCCTCGAGTGACTGTTCACCAACGGTTGACACTCGTGCAGCGAATACAACGTCAGCATCACTGGCATTGGCGCGAACTAGTTCAACCGTGATGTCGCTACGAAACTCAATTTCCACGAGCCAGAGTCTATCGACCAAAAGGTCGGGGGGCTGGTCAGCCAACTTGGCTGCGCTACCGTGTCGTTGTGGATACCGTGCGATTGGCAAACGCCAAAGATGCCCGTGCAATATCGAAATTACAGATGTCGAATTGGCAACACAGCCATGCCGAGTTGGCACAATCGCTCGTGACCAATGAAGTGGAAGATGCGTGGGTTCAGGCAATCACAATCCACAGTGACATGGGCCGGGTTCTCGTGTGTGAACGTGATGGAACACTTGTTGGTGTCGCGGCGATTGAGTTTTCGGGGGAAGTTGGTCACGTTTCCCTTTTGGAGGTTGCCCTCGAGGTCCGGCGCCAGCTCATTGGATCTCGCTTGCTAAACGCGGTGGCCGACATCGCGTATCAATCAGGGTACCGGCACCTGTCGCTATGGCTCAATACCGAGCAATCTGTTGGACAACAATTCTTTGAATCAATGGGCTGGGCGCGGAGCGGTGCTAATCGGACAGTCAGCACAGTCAATACGGAAAATGGAGTTTCGGAATCGGGACAACCTGAAATCACCGAGCAACAATGTGAGTTAACTACTTCTTTGGCCGACTAACTCAACACACCAGAACAGATAAATTCCGGCGGCTCCCCCGCGCCCGCCGGATTCATCACATCGACTTCATCATGATATGTCGCATTACCCAATGATGTACCTGAATCCAGGGAACCCATATTGCCACATATTACACATATCGGACATTAGATTCGCGTTGGTTTGGGAATCCCATTTCCTGATCGCACGTGTGCAATTGCCTCGAACCCGGTCCAGGCGCTCTGCGGTCACAGCCGCTAGCGTGGCTCCAGCACAATTCAAATCGTTAGGGGCAATATGGGTTGGAAACGCGGTGGGCGCCAAACTGATGGCGAAACACGCTCCATTGACCGAAACGCCTTGGGAATCGGGATCGCGACGGGTGCCTATGCTCTATCTTTTGGCGCAATTTCAGTTGCCAGCGGACTCACTATTTTACAAACCCAAACCCTCTCTCTTTTCATGTTCACGGGCGCGTCCCAGTTTGCCTTCGTAGGGGTGATCGGTGCCGGTGGAGGCGCCGTCATCGCCATTGTGACCGCGATGCTCCTTGGCGCACGCAATAGCCTGTATGCGCTTTCGCTCGGACCGGTTCTGTCACAGAAACGCTCAGCGATTCCCATAACCGCACTATTAACAATTGATGAGTCAACCGCGATGGCGCTGCGATATGACCAATCCAAGAAGGCATCTCGTCGAGCTTTTTTTGCAACAGGAATCAGTGTTTATGTATTTTGGAATATTGGGACCTTATTTGGTTCACTCGGGGCCAGTGCGCTTTCTGACCCCGGAATCCTGGGACTTGATGCCGCGATTCCTGCTGGGTTTCTCGCATTGCTGTGGCCTCGACTAACCGGTGGTTCACGCAGTGAGAACAGAAAAATGTGGGCATTAGCAATCACAAGTGCGGCGGTCGCCGTGGTACTTATTCCATTCCTTCGCCCCGGTCTCCCGGTACTTTTCAGTGCACTGGTGGCGGTAGCTGCGAGCTTGCTGTGGGGCAAAACCAGCCGTCCGATTGAGGGTGAATAGGTCATGTGGGCCAGCATTCTCATAGCCTCATTTGGCACCTACGTTGAAAAATTAGTCGGTTACCTGTTGCCCCATCACATGTTGGAACGCGAATCAATTCGACGAATGACCGGTCTGCTGCCCGTATCAATGCTTGCAGCGCTTGTTGCAGTACAAACATTTGCGGTGGACCAAACACTTGCCATCGACGCCCGATTATTCGGTCTTGGCGTCGCGGTTGTTGCTCTGCTATTACGGGCCCCATTTCTCGTCGTAATAATTGTTGCAGCAACTAGTACAGCATTTGTTCGTTGGCTCGGCTGGTTGCCCTAATGGGTGAACCGGTATTTCGAAAGCCAATATTCGGAGCAGTGTGGCGCTACCCCGAGTCGAATCCACAACGACTACAACGAGTGGGACGAAGGGGAATTTTACGGTTGGCTGTTCTCGTTCCGTTGACACTTTCACTTGTTTCACTTCTCGCAATCAGCGTTGTTTACGCAGCGACCGGAATATCCCTTGGCGAGGCTGCGCTTATTGGTTTTTCCCTCGCCAGCTTTGCCATTCTTGTGCTACGAGGCTGGATGCTTGGCACTTTCGTGAACGGAAATGGATTCAAAGTCGTCACTTTGCTCAGAACTGCATCAGGCCTCTGGAACAGCCGGTACCAAGTGGAGTCACAATCAACTACGTGGAAAATCGCGTCCATCCCGATCGGAATTAGAAGTCAGAGGGTCGTATTCACTCCACCGGTAGGAAAGCCAATTCCTACTCATATATTCATCGGCAGTGCGGACGCAATCTTCACCCGCGAACGATTCGATGTACTTTTTCTATTACTACGCAGGTGGAGCGTTCCTGAATAAGCGTGCAGCCTCTCGCATTGAAGCCCGAGCAGCTTTACGATCGCGCGATTCGTCATAAGCCACAGCAAGTAGATAACACTTAATCCAGTCATCAGGATCGTGGGATTGCGCGATGGACTCAAAGCGAGCATCAGCTGCCGCGAGTTCGCTTCGACCAGAATATTCCTTTGGGAGATCATCGGCTAGCAACTGACCTGATAGCGCAAGCACGCGTCCCATTTCCTGCATGGTGAAACCAAACCGAATTTCACGAGCAATCAAATACAGGCCCAGACCTGGAATTGCGACAATTGCAATGGCAAACAATGTCAGAATTACGTTACCTTCTTGCACCAATAAACGTGCGCGGTCAAGAGCGAAAATAAAATAGATAATGCAGATGAGGGTGAAGACCACAACCCAGATTTTGGGGTTCCTCAAGCGTGCCAGCACTTTTTCACTTTCCTAATGGCAAGACATTTTCCAAACCTACGACTACACCATCAATATGACTAATCTCCTTAATGGCAAGCAGAACACCTTGCATAAATGAGTCCCGGCTGAGTGAATCGTGTTTGATCGTGAGTGTTTCACCAACGCCCCCAAAAACAACTTCCTGGTGTGCCACTAAGCCACGCAATCGCACAGAATGAACGGGCACACCTTCAATAACTTTTCCACGAGCGCCCATGTCTTGCGCTTGAGTAGCGTCGGGACCCGGGGCTGATCCTTTTCTGGCCGCCGCGATTGTTTCTGCGGTGAATACCGCGGTTCCTGATGGCGCATCGATTTTCTCAGGGTGATGCGATTCAATGATTTCAACTGATTCAAAATACGGTGCAGCGATACCAGCAAAGGCGATCATGAGTACCGCACCCATGCTGAAATTTGGAGCGATTAAGACTCTCGAATTTGCACGCTGACTTGCCCACAGTGACAGAGTCGCAACTCGCTCGGGAGTGAAACCTGACGTGCCTACCACCGTATCAATTCCGTGTTTAATGCAAAATGCGAGAGTGTCCATAACAACGAGTGGATTTGTAAAATCAACCACGACCTCGCAGCGTGCTCGAGTCAGTTCTTCTAGCGAGTCATCAATATCTATCGCGGCTACTAATTCACACTCAGAGTCTGCTCGCACTGCCGCCACGACGGTAGCGCCCATTTTTCCATTCGCTCCGACTACTCCAACGCGGATCACTTTGCCCATCATTGACCTTTCTATGTGCGCAAATTCGAAAGTGGCGCCACAAATCCTTTGTGCACCGGAAGTTTTTTGTAAGGGCCAATAACACTCATGGCCAAGGGATCGGTCAGGAATTCCTGGGCCAACGCATTAACACCCGCTGCATCCACTCGGTCAACACAATCAAGAACTTCTTGCACCGAAATCAATTTCTCGTCGTAGAGTTCAGCTTTTGCAATTCGACTCATGCGAGAACCAGTATCTTCTTGGCCCAATACAGTTCCACCTTTTACTTGGCCTTTGGCCCTTTCCAATTCGATCGGTGTCACACCGGATAGCACAAGCTCGGCAAGTTCCGACTGACAGACTTCCAATACCTGATCAAGCTTTGTTGGAATACAACCGGCGTAAATTCCAAAAATTCCCGAGTCACGGAAGCCTTGTGAATAGGCGTAAACTGAGTAAGCGAGGCCGCGCTGCTCGCGCACGGCTTGAAAAAGACGCGAGCTCATTCCACCACCGAGAATCGTGGAAAGAATTGCTCCAGTGAAACGTCGTTCATCACCTCTGACCAGTCCGTGAGTGCCCATAACGACATGTGCCTGTTCTGTCTTACGGGTATCTAATGAACTGGTCATGGGGCTAATTCTTTGCCGAGCAATTATGTGCTCACGCTGATTCGAAACACCACCGAGGTGAGTGTTTGGGCTTGCATCAAGTGCCTTCGAAACCATTCGGACGGCACTCACATGATCGACATCGCCGGCAATTGCAATAACCAATGATTGAGGTTGATAAAACTTGGAATAGAAATTAACTATCGAACGGCGAGTGATCCCCAGAATGGTGTGCGCGGTTCCCAAAATTGGCCGACCAAGTGCCGTATCACCAAAAAGGGTTCGAGCGAATTGATCATGGACCAAATCGCTGGGGTCGTCATCGACCATCGCAATTTCTTCAAGAATAACCCCACGCTCAGCCTCAATGTCCTCGCTTCGGAGCTGTGCATCGGTCACCACATCACACAAAACATCGATTGCAAGAGGAAGATCTACCGCCAGCACCTTGACGTAGTAGCACGTGTGCTCTTTGCTGGTAAAGGCGTTAATGTCACCGCCCACCGATTCAATTGCAGCAGAAATTTCGAGCGCAGATCTTTTTGAAGTCCCTTTGAAAAGTAGGTGTTCCAGATAATGTGCAGCCCCCGTGTGCGAACCCTTCTCGTCACGCGAACCAGCATCAACCCAAATACCAATACTGGCGGAGTACACTCCTGGGACCTTCTCAGTGATGACCCTGACCCCGCTTGGCAGGACGGATCGACGAACTAATGATCCATCCGTCCCGGCCAACAGAGTTTTTGTTTTTGCCATTATTCCGCCGCGTCGGCGCCTTCGGCAGCAACTGTGATCAAGGACAACTTCCCACGGGGGTCAATCTCCTTGATTTCAACCTGAATCTTGTCACCCACCTTGAGAACTTCTTCTACGTTCTCAATTCGGCCTTTGCCAGCAAATTTCTTGATTTCGGAGA
>CAMAVT010000110.1 GCA_945861775.1 Bifidobacterium breve | reverse complement strand
AAGGATGATCCGCGTTCGGCGCGAAAACACGGCTACCTGCGCGGTTCAGACACGAGCACCTGCTGCAACGCGTCAAACTCTTCAACGCACTTTCCTGAGCCAAGCACAACACATTCAAGTGCACGATCCGCAACAATTATGGGCATCCCGGTTTCATGTCGCAGACGCTCGTCGAGCCCGGTCATCAGGGCTCCACCACCGGTCAAAACGATTCCTCTATCCATGATGTCCCCCGACAACTCAGGAGGCGTGCGGTCAAGTGTCGATTTAACTGCATCAATGATCGCCTTGACGGGTTCATCGATTGCCCGACGGACTTCCTCCGCCGACACAACAATTGTTCGAGGTAACCCCGTGATGAGATCACGCCCACGGATCTCGGCGTGTGGCTCGTCGGGCATAGGGAATGCTGAACCGATCGCGATCTTGATTTCCTCAGCGGTGCGCTCACCCAGAAGAAGTGAGTACTCCTTTTTAATGTATTGAATGATCGCGTTGTCTAATTCGTCTCCGCCTACTCGAACGGAGAGGCTTGTCACGATTCCACCGAGGGAGATGACAGCGACCTCTGATGTTCCGCCGCCAATATCTACCACCATGTTGCCGGTTGGTTCGTGCACTGGAAGACCCGCACCGATTGCCGCTGCCATGGGTTCTTCAATGATGAAAACTTTGCGAGCACCCGCTGCGTAACCGGCATCCTTTACCGCGCGCTGCTCAACACCGGTGATTCCTGAAGGAACACAGATAATGAGTCGCGGTTTTGCCAGGTGCCGCCTACGGTGAACTTTTTGAATAAAGTAGCGAAGCATGCGTTCGGTGGTGTCGAAGTCGGCGATCACTCCATCTTTGAGGGGGCGGATCGCAACAATGTTGCCGGGAGTGCGACCAATCATCTCTTTGGCTTCCGTACCCACAGCCAAAATTCCCCCAGTGTTGTTATTGATGGCAACAACGGAAGGCTCGTTCAAAACAATCCCTTGACCCCGGACGTATACCAGCGTGTTAGCGGTTCCAAGGTCAACGGCCATATCCCGACCCACGAATGAGGAGCTCCCACCAAACATGACGTGGTGCCTCCAATCGGTCTGAGATGGTCGGGCCGGAATTAATCAGGCTGGGAAGAGACTGGATACGAACTCTTATATTAGCCCGGAGAACCCGGTTCTTAACCCTCACCCAACTTTTGGGCGCGCGTCACTTCGATTTCGCGCAGGAGAACCTCTAGACCTTTAGTTTGTTCTGGCGTAAGTTTCCCGGCAAAACCAAAGGCTGCCGTTGCCACCGCGCCCAGATCGGCTCGGTAGTCGTGGCCCAAACTCTGGAAATCACCCGGCTTCACATTGGTCGCAAAAATGGTGTCAACGAGCACGGTTGCCCAGGTAACCCCCATGGTCCAGGACATTTCCGCGGGAATATTTCTTCCGCGAGGAAGTTCGGGATCCAGCCATTCGGGTTGGGTCCACGCCAGATCAGGGCGAAAACGCACCACGGGATCACCATCGTGCTCGAGGAACCACACTCGATTATCCGTATTGGCGGGAATTTGCTCGGGCCGATCCACCGTGACGGACTCACTCCCACAGAGTCGATGAAAAGTGTCAGCAATTCGACCGCCGGGTGTACCGACCCACAGTGCTCGATAAACGGAATACTTGTCTAAATCACTTGATCCCAGTGGGATTGCGAACTGTTGAACGCGCGCTCCCAAACTTTCCCCGTAAAGCAGGATCTTGGGAACATGCTTTCCTTTATTGCGGCGACCAATGAGTTCGTGCTCAATTGCGTTAAGTAGTTCAAGTTGTGTCTCACCGGCCAATCGCACCTTGGTGAGTGACAGAAAACTAGGCAGTAGGCCGTAACTCACCGAAACAGCTGCACAATTTCCGCCGGAGAGTAACTCCATAACGTCAACGGGAGTGGAGTTTGAATAACCTGAGCCGGCCGGGGCTTGAATCAACAAATATTCACGATCAAAAGCCTTGTTTCGAATGAGCTCTGACATGGCGAGCGAAACGCGTGAAGAAATCGAGTCCGCGTTCGCGATACTGACAAAAACTCGAATAGGGTCGTGGGTTCGCTTCACACCCAACTTCTCGGCATGCGCTGCTGTCGTCACGCTATTAATGAACCGGGCACCCTCACGACCAAGTAGGGAGTAGTCAACGGCTGAATGAGAACTCCCTGAAAGGTGTGCATCCGTTGGTGCACCTGCGAAACACTCATCAATCTCAGCATTTTCCGCTTCAAGCTCACCCAGTTTGTTTTTTGCTACGAGAAAACCGGCGACACCGATCCCGGCTAAACCAGAACCTGCCGCAAGGGCCTTAACTCCACGAAGACGTGAAACGCCAGACCCAAGGACAAGGCCAACCCCGACACCCGCACCCAAAACCGTGGGAAAAAGTTCGCGGACTTTTTCGGGCCACTGCACCAGACTTGGACCTTGTGCCGCAACAGCCGTTGGGACTCCCACCCCAACACCGAGTGCTACCGAACCGATTAAATCTTTCATAGTTCACACCACTTCATAGAGCTTTAATTCTTAGAGATTGGGAAAGAAGAGTGCAATTTCACGAGCGGCTGACTCAGGTGAGTCGGAACCGTGGGTAACGTTATTTTGCATTTCGGTGGCAAGATCCCCACGAATAGTTCCCGGCGCCGCCGTGATTGGGTTGGTTGCACCCATCATGGTTCGCCAAGCAATGATTGCATCGGGCCCTTCAATCACCGCGGCCAACAGCGGACCACCGGTGATGAAAGCAACAAGATCGCCGAAGAACGGTTTGTCGGCGTGTTCCGCATAATGAGCCTTGGCCACATCAGCACTGACATTCATGAGTTCGATTGCAGCGAAAGTGAAACCCTTGCGCTCAATCCGGGCAAGAACTTCGCCGACCAACCCACGGGCAACACCATCGGGCTTGACCAAGACTAGTGTGCGTTCAGACATTCAATAACTCCTCAAATATATGGAAAATGGCGTTACGGGGAAACTACCAAACCTGATGCTAGAGGAGCCGTTCACCTAACTTTCGGGCAACTCCCGTGCCCGATCAACCCGCTGCCCATTACGCACCGCATAGAACCACAGCAGGGCAAAGAGTCCACCTATGAAAAACATTGTGGGAACGACGATTCCTGAAGCGATAACAAGTCCCTGAAGCACCCAACCTATGGGGACCGCAATGGGTTTTGTGATCACTCCGACGGTCAATACCAGCAAACCGGCCAATGCAATACCAATAAATAGTGCATACGTCGCATTCGTATCGGAGACATTGATGGCAATGGGGATCGCGAGTAAAACCACTAGCGCTTCAAGGATAAGAACGGTTGAGCCCAGTACTCGCATATCTCACTTCACTTTCTTTGTATCGGTGACCGTCAGCAGACGAATTGCATCTCCGACCAACACCACCGAACCGGTAACGACAACTCCGACTCCCCCGTATTCACCCGAACTGTCAGCCAACCCAATTGCTTCCTCCAGTGAAGTCATTAAGTCACCACCAAGGATGACTCTGTCACCTCCCAGAACCTCAGATGCCAGTCGGGCAAGTTCACTCGCCGGTAAAGCCCGGGGTGAGTTTGGCTCAGTAATAATTACCTGAGAAACCACCGGTGACAATGCTTCCAGGAAGCCAACAGCATCTTTTTTCGCCAGCATGCCGATGACCGCCACAATGCCAACAAAGGTGAAACTGGTTTCCAATGCCGCGGCGAGTGATCTTGCACCATGTGGATTGTGCGCGACGTCAACCAACACCGTTGGACCCGTGCGCAAGATCTCCAGTCTCCCTGGTGATTTCACATTTGCGAAACCTTCAGTTACGGCATCAATGTCCAGTGGTGCTAACAGTGCTGATCCCATAAACATCTCACAGGCTGCAAGTGCCACCGCCGCGTTATTGCCTTGGTGCTCGCCAAAAAGTGGAAGGAAAATATTGGAGTAATCCCCGCGTAGTCCATGTAAGGACAGCAGTTGCCCACCCACTGCTAGCTCCTGGGAATTAACCCCGTACTCAACTCCAAATCGCGCGGGAACAAGTTCAGCAAGCTCACATGCGGCCATCAAGACTACGGCTGCCTGCGGAGCCTGAGGGCCCAAGACAACCGCTTCTGAATTTCCCACGATGCCAGCTTTTTCTGCGGCAATTTCCGCAAGGCTTTCACCCAGAAATTCTTGATGATCCAGATCAACGGGTGTCACCACCGCAACCTGTGGTCGACACACACTCGTTGCATCCCATGTCCCACCCATTCCAACTTCAATAATGGCCACGTCAACCGGTGAATCGGCAAAAACCGAATACGCCAGTACCGTCATGGCCTCGAAGTAGGAAAGCTGAGGCCCACCGTCAGCGAGTGAATTGTGGTCAACCATGGAAACGAAAGGCTCAATGTCATTCCACGCTGAAATGGCCGCCGCGCTGGAAATGGGTACCCCGTCGAGGCAAATTCGTTCGGTGGGGTCAACCAGGTGTGGCGAGGTGTACAGCCCGGTCCGCAGCCCATAGGAGCGCAAGATGGACTCAATCATGCGGGCCGTGGAGGTTTTTCCATTGGTGCCGGCCACCTGAATCACCGGGTACGTCAGTTGCGGGTCCCCCAGTAAGTTCGCAACGGCGCTCATCCGGGCGAGTGATGGTTCGATCGCATTTTCGGGCCAACGGGACTCGAGTTCATCCCATAATTGCTGCGCGCTCGTGATACCCACAGTCGCAGTCTAGGTGGGTGAATAGACTTCGCAACCATGTCGTCGAAGTCAGATTCCCCAATAGTCAATATCCCAGAAAAGCCAAGCCTTACCGGGATTGAGGAAAAGTGGGCCAAGACCTGGCAGGACGCTGGAACTTACTCATTTGACCGCACTAAAACCCGTGATGAAATCTTTTCCATTGATACTCCACCTCCAACCGTCAGCGGGTCACTACACGTTGGGCATGTTTTCAGCTACACCCACACCGACTGCATTGCGCGATACAAACGCATGCGCGGCTTCGAAGTTTTTTACCCCATGGGTTGGGACGACAATGGACTCCCCACCGAACGTCGCGTCCAAAACTATTTCGGAGTTCGCTGCGATCCGAGTTTGCCCTATGTCGCGGACTACACGCCTCCGGCAAAACCTGATGCGAAAAAGCAGGATCCAATTTCCCGGAAAAACTTTATTGAGTTGTGCGAGCAATTAACAATCGAAGATGAAGTTGTCTTTGAAGACCTCTGGCGACGCATGGGCCTTTCCATTGACTGGGCGCAGACGTATCAAACAATTGATAAAAATGCGCAGCGCGTAAGTCAACTTGCTTTCCTGCGCAACCTTGCCCGCGGTGAGGCCTACCAGTCTGAAGCGCCAACACTCTGGGATGTCACTTTCCGCACCGCGGTTGCACAAGCAGAACTTGAAGACCGCGAAGTGCCCGGCGCCTATCACCGGATCGGTTTCGCACCAACGGAAAATCCCACCAACAAAGTTTTCATTGAAACGACCAGACCAGAATTATTGGCAGCCTGCGTTGCCCTCGTTGCACACCCCGACGATCCTCGCTACCAACCACTTTTTGGTACCAACGTGATTACCCCCGTATTTGGTGTCGAAGTTCCCGTAATGGCCCACACGTTGGCCGACCCGGAAAAAGGGTCGGGAATTGCAATGGTGTGCACATTCGGTGACCTCGCCGACGTCACCTGGTGGCGTGAGTTGCAATTACCCACCCGTCCAATAGTTGGGTGGGATGGTCGAATCACCTCAGAAACCCCACCGTGGATCACCACTCGCTCAGGCAAAGAACGCTTTGCCGCGATTGCCGGCACAACGAGTTTCACCGCTAAGCAACGCATGGTCGAAGTCCTACGCGAGTCAGGCGACATGGTGGGTGAACCGAAAGCGATCACTCACCCCGTTAAATTCTTTGAAAAAGGCGATAAGCCGCTCGAAATTGTGACCACCCGCCAGTGGTATATCGCTAACGGTGGCCGTGATCCTCAACTGCGCGGGGAACTCCTTGAGCGTGGGCGTGAAATTATTTGGCACCCACCCCACATGCTGGTCCGCTATGAAAACTGGGTTGAGGGACTCAATGGTGACTGGTTGATTTCACGACAAAGATTCTTCGGCGTCCCGGTTCCCGTGTGGTACGCGCTCGACGCAGACGGCAATCCTGACTACGAACAGGTACTCGCTCCCAGTGAGGCCGAACTACCCATTGACCCCAGTAGTGACGTTCCCGCCGGATACACCGAGGAACAACGCAATCAACCCGGTGGCTTCATGGGTGATCCCGATGTGATGGATACGTGGGCAACAAGTTCACTTACTCCCCAAATCGCTGGCGGGTGGGAACGCGATCCGGATCTTTTCGAGCGAGTATTTCCCATGGACATGCGCCCACAGGCCCATGAAATTATCCGGACCTGGTTGTTTTCCTCTGTCGTTCGCGCTGACCTAGAAAATAATGTGTTGCCGTGGAAACATGCTGCAATCTCAGGTTGGATCCTCGACCCTGATCGCAAGAAGATGAGCAAGTCCAAGGGCAACGTTGTTACCCCCATGGACATGCTCGATGAGTACAGCTCCGATGCGGTTCGTTATTGGGCAGCTTCGGGTCGTCCCGGGACCGATACTGCATTTGATATCGGTCAAATGAAAATTGGTCGTCGGTTAGCAATCAAGCTTCTCAACGCCAGCAAGTTTGCGCTCACTCTCTCGGCCCTCTCAAGTGATCAGGATCGGACGAGCATCACGGCGGCAACGGTTTCCGAGCCAGTTGATCAAGCACTGCTAGCAAAACTTGCCCAAACTGTTGAGAACGCAACAAAAGCTTTTGAGGAATTCAATTACGCAAAAGCACTCGATGCAACGGAGGCATTCTTTTGGGAGTTCACCGACGACTACGTTGAACTAGTTAAAGAGCGCGCTTACGGCGAGACCGTGGGTGTGAATACACAAAGCGCCCGAGCAACCCTTCTCATCACCCTAGACACTGTTCTTCGGCTATTCGCTCCATTCCTGCCATTCACCACTGAAGAAACTTGGTCGTGGTTCAACAAAGAATCAATCCACACGAGCCCATGGCCAGACAGCGAAGCCCTTCGGGCGCTTTCGACCCAAGGTGATGTTGCGGTGCTGACAACAGCAACGGAAGCACTCCGGATGATTCGCAAGGCAAAATCAGAAGCCAAGTTGTCGATGCGGGCAGTTGTTGCCAGTGCAGAGTTCACCGGAAGTCCAGCAATGATTGAACACATCAATCTTGTTTCAACGGATCTAGTATCCGCCGGTTCATTGGAATTAATCACGACCACTACCGCGTCCGATGATGCGATGCTCACGAGTCAAATAATTCTCGCTGAGCAGTAAATTAGGCAGTTTTTTCGCGGGGTGCACGCTTTGGTGCACCGCGAGGTACCAATGTTGGGTTGACGCGCTCGCGCACAACTTCACCGGTAATGACTACCTTCGCCACGTCGGTCCGACTTGGTACTTCGTACATCACGTTAAGCAGAACTTCTTCCAAGATTGCTCGCAGCCCTCGAGCACCGGTTCCCCGCAAGAGAGCCAGTTCAGCAATCTCGTCCAATGCTTCAGGTTCAAATTCAAGGTCGACACTGTCAAGTTCGAATAGTTTCTGGTACTGCTTAATGAGTGCATTCTTTGGCTCCACGAGAACGGCGATCAGAGCCTCACGGTCAAGCTTGCTGACTGATGTAAATACGGGAAGGCGTCCGATGAACTCAGGGATCATGCCGAACTTGATTAAGTCCTCGGGCATTACATGTGAGAACACATCCGCTGAGATGTCTTTCGGTTCCTCGCGCTCACCCTCAACGATGTCGAATGTGAAGCCGAGACTCTTTTTACCCATCCGAGCTTCAACGATTTTGTCCAGGCCCGCGAATGCTCCACCAACGATGAACAGCACGTTAGTGGTGTCGATCGAAATGAATTCTTGGTGTGGGTGCTTGCGACCACCCTGTGGTGGCACCGAAGCGGTTGTTCCTTCGATGATCTTGAGTAGGGCCTGCTGAACACCTTCACCGGAGACGTCACGGGTGATCGAGGGGTTCTCGCTTTTGCGAGCTACCTTGTCAATCTCGTCGATATAGATGATCCCCATTTCAGCGCGCTTGGTATCAAATTCAGCCGCCTGTATGAGTTTGAGCAAAATGTTTTCAACATCTTCGCCAACGTAGCCAGCTTCGGTCAATGCGGTGGCGTCGGCGATAGCAAAAGGAACATTGAGTACACGAGCCAGTGTTTGGGCCAGCAGGGTTTTGCCA
>CAMAVT010000109.1 GCA_945861775.1 Bifidobacterium breve | reverse complement strand
TTGCCAATAACGTATCCAACATGTCCACGCCCAATTACACGGCAACCAATGTCGAATTTGAGGGCGCGTTGAGTGCTGCCCTGGACATGCCCGGCATTGGCACAGCCACGACCCAGGATTTTATGAGCACGGCTGCTTCCGAAGCTCCTCGTAAACAAGACGGCAACAATGTCAGCCTCGAAGAACAAACACTGCTGGGCACGGAAACTAATCTGCGGCTGGAGCTCGCATTGCGCGCTGCCGAGGGAAGATTTAATTCAATCCGATACGTCTTGGGCGGTAGCTGATCATGCTATCTATTTTTAATATTTCGAGCACCGGCGTCAATTTCTACAAGAACTCGCTGGATGCGATTGCTTACAACGTGGCAAACATAAACACGGTCCGTAGCATGGAGCAAAGCGCAGTTCGACGCCAAACCGTTGTTGGAACTGCAGACGCATCACCTGCACCAAGCATGGTCGGGACCGGTGGCACCATAGGCAACGGAGTTTCTTTCAAGATGGTCCAATCCGATTCTGGTGTGGGTCTGGTCACTTACGACCCAGAACACCCCCTTGCTAACGAAGATGGCTACGTGCGTCGTCCTGACATTGACTTGACGACCGAGATGGCCGACATGATCATCGCCCAACGCGGCTACCAGGCCAACCTCGCTGTAATTCAGCGCGCAACCGAGTCCTATCAAGCCGCACTTCAGTTAGGTAAGTAACCCATGGCCTTCAGCATTCCCGGAGTGTCACTCTCTGCAGCGTTACCTCCGCTTCCCCCCACACCCCCGAGCCCAAGTATTAGTCCGGGTTCCGGTACATCTGCGAGCACCGGGGTTGGTGGCGCAGGCACCGGCACAGACTTCGGAGCCAGCTTGGCGAGCGCAATGGACCAATTGGGCGCACTCCACCAAAACTCTGACGCCCTTGCCACCAAAGTCGCAACTGGTGAATTAAAGAATCCACATGAGTACCTCATGGCGGCACAGGAAGCGTCAATCTCCACCCAGACCGCGGTGGCCGTGCGTAATAAAGCACTCGAAGCCTTCAATGAAATCATGAGGATGCAGCTGTGATCGAGACCCTTAAGATTTTCGGTACGCGGGCGGTCACAGCCCTTCGCCAATTCACCCCCGGGCAGATCACCGCCATTGTTATCGGGATTCTCGCTGTACTTGTGGGCGCAGTGTTGCTGCGGCAGGTGACCGCGTCCCCAATGACACCGCTGTACTCAAACCTTTCGAGTGAAGATGCGGTCGCGATCTCTGAAGAACTTGATGCTCAAGGGACCGCTTATGAGTTGAATGCGGGTGGCACCCAGATCCTTGTGGCCCCAGAAACAGTCTCTTCAGCTCGACTGGCCATGAGTGCGGCCGGACTTCCTGCCGATGCAGGCAGCGGCTACTCCCTGCTCGATGAGCAAGGAATGACTACTTCTCAATTTATGCAAAACGTCACCTATCAGCGCGCACTCGAAGGCGAACTGTCGACAACCATCGAGGGAATTGACGGAGTGCGCTCAGCAACCGTTCTCCTTGCTATTCCCGCCGAAACCGTGTTTACCCAGGCATCGGATAAGCCCACAGCCTCCGTGCTCCTCACGATGGGCGGAGGGCAGTCCCTTGATGGCGAGCAGGTGCAAGCAATCACCAGTTTGGTGGCCTCCTCGGTACCCGGCCTTTCCCCCGAAAAAGTGAGTGTCTCGGACTCTTCTGGCGCATTGCTCACCGGCGGCGGGGTTGCTGGCGCAGCTTCGGTGTCACAGGCTGCTCGAATCGAGAATGGCATGATGGAATCTGCGCAGATGATGCTGGACAAGGTTCTCGGTCCGGGCGTTGCCAGTGTCATCGTCAAAGCCGAACTTGAATTTGATCAAAGGTCCACCACTACGCAGGAATACTCATACCCCGAAGAATTGCCTGCACTCACGGGTCAAACAAACACTGAGACGTACACCGCGACTGATAACAGCCAAATCGATGGCCCCGTCGTGGGGGAACCACCGGTTGTTGTTGGTGAAGGTTCTGTCACCGATTCCCAGAACGACTACGAAAAAACATCAACAACGGCCACGAATCCAATTAACAGCGTCATCACTGAAAGAGTAGGTGCGCCCGGCGACATTCGCAGGCTCACCGTTGCAGTTCTAGTGGATGCCGCAGTTCCCGCAGCAACATTCGGCGAGGTTGAGGCGATCGTGTCCAATGCTGTCGGACTCAATGTGGAACGCGGCGACGCAATTCAGGTCTCTCAGGTGGCATTTGACACTACAGCAGCAGATGCTGCCGAAGCGGCTGCCGCAGAAGCGCTGGCAGCTGAAGAGTCAGCAGCATTATTTGATATTGCACGGCAAGCGGGTATTGCCATCTTGGTACTCGCGGTCCTAATCTTGGGCGTACTTTCACTTCGTCGTCAGCGCCGAACGGCGATCGACATGGAAATGCTAGAAGCCCAAGGATTTGGTAGCCAGCCAATGCTCGAGCGCCTTGATGAGGATGGTCAGTTGATTTACGAACCTGCTATTCCGATTGCGGTTGGACCCGGTGGCGAGGCCATCGTTGAAGAAGAAATCGTTCCGACCTACATCAAGAGCCCTGGCTCAGCAACCTATGACTCCCTCCGTGACTTTGCTACCGAAGAACCCGAGCAGGTTGCTCGGGTGCTACGTACCTGGATCGCGAAGTAGGCCGGGCGCATGGCACCTATTCGCCCCGAGGAGATCACGCCCGCTTATAAAGCTGCCGTGATTGTTGCCCAATTGGGTCCGGCTGCAACCCGACCCGTATTTGCGCAAATGCCGAACGAGGATATTCAGACCATCGCGGGTGAAGTCGCCCGACTCAAAGAAGTAGATCCTGCACTTGCATTGGAGATTATCCGCGAGTTCATCACCTATGCCGCGAGCACCCGAATGGCAGGCAGTGGTGGCCTCGATGTAGCCCGAGACTTGCTTGACCTGATCTTTGATCCGGCCGAGGCAGATGCAATGTTTGAGCAATTGGTCAGTTCCATTGCGGAGGCACCGTTTCACTTCATGCGCAAAATGGACTCCTCGCAAATCCTGTCCTTTATTAAAGATGAACACCCACAGATCATCGCCGTCCTTCTCGCTTATTTGCCATCAGATCTCGCCTCATCGGTTCTTTGTTCACTTGCTGATGAGACTCAGGGATCAGTTGCTGGTCGAATTGGCCTCATGGGTCGGGTCAATCCGGACTCGGTTCGCTTAGTCGAATCTGTTTTGCAACGCAAAATGTCCAACGTGCTCGTTACATCAGAAACCTCATATATCGGTGGCCTTGATCCCTTGATCAGCATTATTCAGCGCACCGACCGGCAGACCGAGAAAGTACTCCTGGAAAGCATTGAGGAGCGAGACCCGAAACTTGCCGAGAACATCCGCTCGCACCTCTTCCTCTTCGAGGACATTTCGAAGGTTGATGACAGGTCGCTGCAGCTGATTCTGCGTGAGGTCAGTCCTCAGGACCTTGCCATGTCGTTGAAGGGCGTGAGCCCGGAAGTCCACGCGAAAGTTCTACGAAATCTTTCTACTCGTGCAGCAGACATGCTGGAAGAGGAATTGGAACTCATGGGTCGGGTGCGTCGCAGCAACGTGGAGGAAGCTCAAGGAAAAATCGTGGCTGTCATCCGTCGCCTTGATGAAAAGGGCGATATTGAAATCAGCATCGGTGGTGGTGAAGATGACTTTGTTTCTTAGCGCATCACGCTTGACACCAGCTGAAGCAAGCACCGCAACCGCAACTCGGTTTGACAGTGTGTTGAGTTTGCAGGAGGTTGAGCTTTCCCCGGAACTTGATTCCCCGGTAGTTCATCATGCTGTTGAATCTGAGTCCAGCTTGACGACCCGTGGGTTTGATGCAGGTTTTCAAGCCGGTTCTGATGCCGGTTATGAATCCGGTTATGAATCCGGACTTAAGAGCGGGCATGATGCTGGGTTCACGACGGGCTTTAGTGAGGGTCGCGATCAGATGATTGCCGATGTCCGCGCAGAACTTCTGATCGAGCACACGGCCATTATGTTGGAACACTCTGAATTGAGAGAAAAACTCGAAATCGCTTTGAACACCATGGCAAGTGCGTTGTCCTCATTGGAGTCAGCCACCATTCCGGTGTACACCGAGGTTGGTGAGAACCTAGGCGATGTCGTTGTTGAACTTGTCGAAGGACTTCTTGGATCGGAACTTTCCACGGATAAGGCGCATGTCGTCAATGCGATCAGCTCCGCCGCCGCCGAAATCCCAGGCCACTCTGAAGTGCGCGTGTCACTGCACCCTGAAGATCTCGAAATAATTCAAGGCTTGGACATCGATTTCGAAGAGGCGCTTCAGCGCCCCGTTCGGCTGTTGGCTGATGACTCAATCGAACTTCACGGAGCAGTTGTGACGAGTGGATGCACCCGGGTCGATTCCCAAATTAGCCAGCGCATCACACAACTTAAAGAGGCGCTTTCCTCGTGAACCTTCAACAGACTCTGGAGCGTGGCCGCGACGCCATTCGCCTTCCCGTGAGCGGTGAAGTCGTCGGCGTTAACGGATTGACAATTTGGCTCGAAGGTGTCCGTTCGGCAATTGGTGACGTACTCGACCTCGATGTTCAAGGGCAAAGTCTCATGGCGCAGGTAGTAGGAATTTCGGGGGATCGCTTGGCTTGCATGCCCCTTGGAGAAATGTCCGGGGTTGCACCAGGTGTTACTGCCAAAGCCACAAATGCACCGGTGCGTGTGCCAATCGGCGATCAACTACTGGGGAGTGTGATTGATGCCCTCGGAAATCCAATAGATGACAAGGGCCCACTGCCCACCATGCCACTGTTGACAACGACCAATCAGGCTCCCTCACCACTTTCACGTCAACGCATCACACAGCAATTGCATGTGGGTGTTCGTGCGATTGACACCCTGATCCCCATTGGGCGCGGCCAACGAATCGGGATTTTTGCAGGATCGGGTGTCGGAAAATCAACTTTGATGTCCATGATGGCGCGAAACACTTCAGCTGACGTAGTTGTCGTTGGACTGGTTGGCGAACGCGGCCGTGAAGTTTTGGAATTTATTGAGAACGATCTCGGTCCAGAAGGTCTGGCTAAATCAGTCGTTGTTGTTGCAACCTCAGACATGCCGCCCATGGTGCGTTTGCAGGCGGCTTCGACGGCTACTCGAGTGGCTGAGCATTTCCGTGACCAAGGATTAAACGTATTGTTGTTTATTGACAGCATCACCCGGACCATGACCGCGCAGCGCGAGGTGGGCCTTTCTGCTGGTGAGCCACCTGCGGCCCGCGCATATCCACCTTCCGCATTTGCCATGTTGCCTCGCCTACTAGAGCGGGCCGGTGCTTCAAGCGTTGGCACTATTACGGGGATTTATACAGTTCTCATTGAGGGCGACGACCTCCAAGATCCCGTTGCCGACAGTGCTCGGTCCATCCTTGATGGACACATAGTTTTAGACCGGGAATTAGCCACCGCAAATCACTACCCGGCCATTGACGTACTCGGTTCTGTCTCCCGAGTGGCACCACATGTCACTAGCAAAGAAGTTCTGGCAAGCGGTTCCGAGTTGAAAAAACTATTAGCGGCTTACCGCGAAGCTCGTGTCTTGGTGGAAGTTGGCGCATACGTGCATGGGACCAATGCCGACGTGGACCGGGCTATCGCACTCATGCCGCGCATAAACGCGTTTCTTCGACAGCCCACCCACGAAGTTCCCAGTCTTGAGTCATCACAACAGCAGCTCCTCGGATTGGTAGGTGCCTAGTGAAGAACCGCAATCTTGATGTCCTGTTGAAGGTGCGCAAGGCAAAGGAAAGTCAGGCACTTGCAACATTGGGAGCCGAACGAGTAGCTGTTGCCGGTCTGACCTTTCAACTCGAGGAAGCATCTTCAAACCTGGCTGAACTTCTCCTTGACGGTCGACGCCGGGTTGAGAGTATGCACTTCATTGCGGCGCAGCGAGCAAGTTCAGCCGCGTACATCAGGCAAATAGGCGACTCATTAATGCTGGCGCAACTACGCGCTGAGAACGCACGTCGGGCCTGGCTCGCTGCTGACCAAGATCGGGAGATCGGTCAGCGACTCCTGGACCGCGAAAAAGGCGCTTTCGATCTTGAAAGTGATCGAAAAGAGCGTCTGAACTCAGACGAGCAGGCCAGAAACATAATTTTTTATAACAAAAAAGGACCAACCAATAAGGGGAAAGACTCATGACCACGGTCGCCACAATTCAGGCAATTCCAGCCGCAGACCCGGCAGCATTCACCGGTCCTGCTCGCTCAACTGACTCTTCGGGGCAGTTTGCGACTGAGCTGAATAAAACAACTCAACAGATGCGCGAACGCGAAACTGACAACAGCCCACGAATCCGCACCCCGAAGTCTGAGGTTGATCAGAGCGCAACCCACAACCGGGTTGCCGAGCCAACCGATTCTGAGTCCATCGAGTCCATCGAGTCCATCGATCCCATCGAGGCTAGCGAAGATGTTGAGAACATTGAGGTCACCGAGGACAACGCGGACAACGCGGACATCGAGGAAAGTGTGTCTAACGTAATCGGACTCGTTGTCAATGTTCCAGTTGTTACTAAGCCTGTTGTTACGGAGCCTGTTGTTACCGAGCCCGTTGCAGCGCTTTCCACTGATCTGGATCTTGCTGTTGTCGAACCGGTTGTCAACACTGCGATTGTTACGGAAGCCGTCGTTGCGGAATCGGTAACTCCCGAATTGGTCGAGCCTGTGGTGATTGACCCAGCGGTTATCGATTCAGAACTTAAGGCTTCGTCTGAACTTCAAGAAGGAGTGACCACTGCGGTACGCACCTCAACTGAAATACCTGCTGGCATGGTCGCGGGAGAGTCCGCTACTCGGGCCACCACAAACAACGCAATCAATGCGGGGGTTGTCACTGAAAACGTTAACCTCACCCAGGTTGTAAACGATGAAACCGTTATCAGTGCGCCAGCCGCCGGGTCTATCAATCCACTCGCGGCCCAGGCACCATCAAGTGTCAACCCCAACGTTGGCATGACACCTGTGACAAATGAGCAGAACAATACTTTGCTCACCAGCATCGCTGCCCAGGTTGATTCTTCGGTAACGGATCCCCAAACAGAGGCGACAACGACGGTGCCTTTAGCCGTTGACACAGAAGCCGGTGAACTTGCTACTGGTGCACTTCCTGCTTCCTCGACATCAACTGACTCGTCTACGGTAAACGTCGTTGCGGCATCGGGTGCAACGACATCTAGTGGTTCAGGTACATCTTCCGGCGGCACAGGAAATGGTGGTGTTGCGGACGATAACCGATCCGATTCCGCGAGCGAGCCAGCTGTGGTGATCGATCGGACCGGTGAACTCGATGGCGCAACAATCACTCGAACCCAAGGAGCGGATAGCCGTGCGGGTCTTGACACACCTGTTTCACCGATTGTGACAAACCAGGTCGCAGTTTCCTCCCTGTCCCAAGTAACTCTTGATCCCAGCACTCCTATCGCTTCTGCCGAATTTAGGGCACCGGTACCTGTGGCAACCCAGATGTCTGCTCACTTGAGCACATTCAAGGACATGGCCGACGGCACCTACGAAACAACGTTGCGTCTTTACCCAGAAGAGTTGGGTCAGGTGTCGGTCCGTATTCAAGTTAACGGAGGCACCGTGTCTATCCACGCCTATGGAGCTAGCGACATTGCGGTTCAAGCACTTCGCGAAGCTATGCCTGATCTACGCCAGGATCTTTTGCAATCTGGCCTTGACCTTGTTGACAGTCAGGTTGATCAAGGGTCTTCCTTCCTAGGCAATGAGCAGGAGCCATCCAGCGCTCAGGTGGTGGACTCGAGAAACTCTGACCGTTCGGTGAACCAACGAAATGGTGAGGTTGCTGAGCCAGACATTGATGCCCTCACAAACATTGGACTAACCCAGGGAGGTCGCGTCGATGTTCGCGTCTAAGCCCAGCCATCCCCTAGTGCAAAAGGAAATCCGATGACAACTACTCCGATCAACTCGACCGCTACACCCATAGCTGAATTAATGGGAGCAAAGACGGCAAAGGCCAAGGATCCATCAGGAGAGTTGGGCAGTGATGCTTTTCTCAAGCTCTTGGTTGCCCAGTTGAAATATCAGGATCCACTCAACCCTGCCGACGGTGCCGAATTCTTGGCTCAAACCGCCCAATTCACCATGGTGGAAAAACTCACGACCATGGTCACCCAAGGTGAGGAGGTGGCTCGCAGCCAGCAGGAAACACAGGCCGCTCAACTGGTGGGCAAACAGGTCACCTACGTGAGTTCCACCGGTGCAAAATCTGAAGG
>CAMAVT010000108.1 GCA_945861775.1 Bifidobacterium breve | reverse complement strand
CCTATTTTGTATTTCTCGGATTCTTTATCGGGTCAATTGTTGAGGGTTTGACTCGCGATCGTGCTCTAGCGAGAAAACCAGCGCGGGGGACCGCTGACCAGAGCGATGACGAAAGCACCGACAGCGGCGCCAATACCAGTGCTAATCATTGAGATCCCCGGAAGTATTAGTCCGGAGAGCGCCCCGCCGGCGCCCATGACTGCGGCTCCCACGGCGGCATAGGCAACTCTTCCACCAGAAGTTGAATCATCGCGCTGAGCCGGGGTGCTTGATTCACCGCGCTGCATGGGTGCGGGCTGCGGTGAATCTTGCGCCGAGATTTCTCGTAGTAGTTTTTCAATTTCGTCATCGGAAGCCATATGAGCACTCTATGTCACTACCCACTCGTGGGCAGATACGCTCGCGCCGTGGCAATTAATGACGTTCGGGAGAGCGTCCAGCGGGTTGTGGACGAACTTTTGGCGCAAGGAATCTTGACCGCGAGTGTTGAAGTTACCCTCGAGCGCCCAAAGTCGCGTGAGCATGGGGACTACGCCACCAATGTGGCACTGGTCGCTGCAAAATCCTCAACGATTGCACCCAGGGAATTAGCGTTAAAGATCGCCGAGGCCTTGAGAGCTGACCCAGCTTTCACGGAAGTTAGCGTTGCCGGTCCCGGATTTGTAAACATTCGGCTCTCGGCGCAGACGCAGGGAGAAATTGCCCAACGTGTCGTGAATCTAGGTTCAGCCTATGGGCGCAACGACTCGCTGATGGGCAAGAGTTTCAATGTTGAATTCATTTCGGCGAATCCCACGGGACCGCTGCATCTTGGGCATACTCGTTGGGCAGCTGTGGGAGACGCGCTCGCCCGTGTGTTGGCGGCCGCGGGAGCAGACGTTACAACCGAGTTTTATATCAATGATCGCGGTGTTCAAATGGATAAGTTCGGCGAATCGGTCATGGCTGCGTCGTGGGGAAAAGCGGTTCCAGAAGATGGTTACCATGGTGGTTACATTTTGGATCTTGCTGCACGAATTATCCGCGAGCATCCGGAGTTTCATCAGCTTCCGGAGAGCGAGCAAATGGTCGCTTTTCGTGAGGAGTCCTACGCATTGCAACTACAGCAGCAAAAAGATGTCCTCGAACTTTTTCGAACTCATTTTGATGTGTGGTACTCCGAACGCAAACTCTACGATTCAGGGGCTGTTGAACGGGCTCAAACGCGACTCGTTGAGCAAGGGCACGTCTACGAATTTGAAGGTGCGCTGTGGCTGAGAACCTCAACATTTGGCGACGACAAAGATCGTGTCTTGATAAAGGAGAATGGGGAGAGAACCTATTTTGCTGCTGATACTGCCTACTACCTTGATAAGCGAACGCGCGGTTTTGATACAGCAATTTACTTACTAGGTGCAGACCACCATGGCTACGTAAATAGATTGCGAGCAGTCGCAGCCTGTGCCGGTGACGATATGGATGAAAATATTGAAATTTTGATTGGTCAACTTGTTAAAATCACGCGCGGAGGAGTTGAAGTAAAACTATCCAAGCGTTCCGGTCAGATTGTGACATTGGAAGAACTCGTTGAAGAGGTCGGAGTAGACGCAGCGCGATACACGTTGGCTCGCTATCCGGTGGATACGCCCCTTGTTGTTGATCTAGAAGAGATCGCTCGAAAGGCTAATGACAATCCAGTTTTTTATGTTCAGTACGCCCATGCGCGCATCGCTTCAGTTTTACGCAACGCACATGATGTTGGTGTCGATTGGCGCAATAGTGAATTTTCGCCCGAGCTCCTCGATTCAGAGCAGGAAAATGAACTGCTTGGAGTAATTGAGAAATTCCCTGCCGTAATCACTGCCGCTGCCGAGTTGCGAGAGCCGCACCGAGTTGCTCGGTATTTGGAGGAACTTGCGACTGCCTATCACCGTTTTTATGACGCATGTCGCGTTTTGCCCCGATCTGATGAAGAACTTAGCGGTGTGCATATAGCTCGTTTATGGGCGTGCGCGGCAACAGCGCAAACACTTGCCAACGGTTTAGATCTCTTAGGAGTCAGCGCTCCTGCAAAAATGTAAAAACCGATAGACTTGAACAATGCAGGCACATCCGGCGGGACCTCGTCACGCTCAAATGGCGCGAGAATCACAAGCATCTAGCCCGGTCAGTGATCCAACTCAGTCCCACGTATGGCCAGAGAATGCCGGCAGAAACGACCGCGGTGAATTCCAGATCGGCGGTCAGGGAGTTGTTGAATTAGCCGCCGAATATGGAACTCCGCTTTTTCTCTTTGATGAAAGAGATGTTCGTGATCGTGCTCAGGAGTTTGCCAGGGCATATTTGGCGGAAAATAAAGGTGGCACGGTTTATTACGCGGCCAAAGCATTTCTCAGTGTTGCCATAGCTAAGTGGGTCTTCGAAGAGGGTTTGGGAATTGATGTCGCAACCGGCGGCGAACTCGCAATAGCTATTCGTGCGGGTATTCCTGGCGACAAGTTGCTTATGCACGGAAACAACAAATCTGAAAGTGAAATTCGAATGGCTCTTGATTATGGAGTCGGACGGATAGTGATCGACTCATTTGACGAGATAGTCCGGGTGGCCGCCATCGCTACCGAACTCAATGTCGTGGCGAAAGTCTTGGTTCGAGCAACCGTTGGTGTGGAAGCCCACACACATGAATTTATTGCGACCGCACATGAGGATCAAAAATTTGGTCTTTCGGTACAGGAAGGTGACGTCGAAGAGGCTGTCCGCCGGATCGCCAAATTACCGTCATTGCACTTCATGGGCTTGCATTCACATATTGGTTCGCAAATTTTCGACTCGGCTGGATTTGAAATTGCAGCAACCCGGGTAGTTGGCGTGGCATACGACATCTATGACACACAGGGAATTGAATGCGAAGAATTCAACCTTGGCGGCGGCATGGGAATTGCTTATCTTCCGGCAGATGATCCACTCACCGTGCAGGTCATGGCGATGCAGATCAGGGAAATTGTTACGCGTGAGTGTGCCAAAGTAGGACTTCCCGTGCCAGCATTGTGTTACGAACCTGGCCGAGCAATAGTTGGCAAAGCGGGAATCACTCTCTATGAGGTGGGAACCGTCAAGAAAGTGAAACTCGATCATGGTGAGCGCGTTTATATCTCAGTCGATGGTGGAATGAGTGACAATATCCGGACATCACTTTATGGAGCGCAGTACAGCGTTGCGCTTGTATCGCGAAGTTCAACATCAGAGCAAGTCCTGTGCCGCGTGGTAGGAAAACACTGTGAATCCGGAGATATCGTGGTGCGGGATGCCTGGCTGCCCTCAGACATCACACCGGGTGATCTCATTGCTGTTGCCGCTACGGGTGCCTATTGCCGCTCGATGGCGTCCAACTACAACCAGATTCCCCGTCCTGCCGTTGTCTCTGTTCGTGAAGGGAAAAGTCAGTTGATTCTCCGTCGGGAGACATTTGATGATCTGCTGGCACTTGATCCTTTTGCCGGCTAGTGCGACCACGGCGATTCACTTTGGCAGAATAAGGCTGTCGGGGCCAAGAAAAGTCATTTGAGGAGATTCATGTCAGAGCGTGATAAGTCTGCTCCACCCGTCCGAATCGCCATGTTGGGTGCGGGCACCGTGGGATCCTCAGTGGCTCGGCTCCTGACCCGACATCAGCATGATCTTGCGCACCGGGTGGGCGCCGACCTCGAGTTGATCTCGGTCGGTGTTAAAGACCTGAGCAAGCAACGCGAGGGGATTCCTCAGTCCCTACTGACACAAGATCTTGATTCGGTTGTGAACTGCGGAGCCGACATCGTGATCGAAGTAATGGGTGGGATTGAGCCTGCGCGTACTTTGATTCTTGCCGCAATGAAAGCTGGATCAAGTGTGATCACGGCTAATAAGGCGCTCATGGCCGAAGATGGTGCTGCTTTGTATGCGGCTGCTGAGGCATCAGGTGTTGACCTCTATTTTGAGGCGGCCGTTGCGGGAGCGATTCCACTCATTCGGCCATTACGTGAATCCTTGGCCGGAGATCGCGTTACCAAAGTTATGGGAATTGTGAACGGCACCACCAACTTCATGCTGACAAAAATGGATGAAGAAGGTGCAGATTATGACGAAGTTTTTGCCGAAGCAGATGCCCTGGGTTACCTCGAGGCTGACCCTTCCCTTGATGTTGATGGGATCGATGCGGCTGCCAAGGCGGCTATCCTGGCCGAATTGGCGTTTCACACAAGGGTGACCCTGGCCGACGTCTATTGCGAAGGAATTGGATCCGTCACAAAAGCGGATATCACTGCCGCACGCGCCATGGGATTTGTCATCAAACTGCTTGCCATTGCCGAGTTGATCTCAACCGATGACCAAGAAGACGGCATAGTCGTTCGGGTTCACCCAGCAATGATCCCGCTGACTCACCCGCTAGCAAACGTTCGCGGCTCTTTCAACGCTGTTTTTGTTCACGCGGAAGCTGCCGGAGAAATGATGTTCTATGGGCGTGGAGCCGGTGGCGACCCCACGGCCAGTGCGGTATTGGGAGATGTTGTTGCGGCTGCGCGACATCGAGTCCTCGGTGGTCGTGGACCGGGTGAGAGCACCTATTCGGGTCTGAAAGTCCTTGACATTGGCCGGGCTGAAACACGCTATTACGTTAACCTCGACGTACGGGATCGTCCCGGAGTTCTCGCGCAAATCGCTAACGCTTTCGCAGCGAACGGGGTGAGCATTCAAGTCGTGCGACAGGATGGTCACGGGCATGAAGCCGGTTTGATCGTGCGGACGCATAGCGGAAGTGAAGCCGCTTTACGGGCCACGGTAAATCAACTGGAGTCAATGGATGAAGTTCGAAAAGTAGTCGGTGTAATGCGAGTAGAAGGTGAAGATTAAATGGCACATCAATGGCGCGGGGTGATCGCCGAGTACCGCGATCGCATGCCACTTGCTGAATCTGCACCCATCGTGAGCCTCGGCGAAGGTGGCACGCCACTCGTGTACGCATGCACCATCAGTGAGTTGGTCGGTGCGTCGGTCTGGCTCAAGTATGAAGGTGCCAACCCAACGGGCTCATTCAAAGACCGCGGCATGACCATGGCCATTTCAGATGCTGCATATCAAGGTGCCAAAGCTGTTATTTGTGCCTCAACGGGGAACACGTCAGCGAGTGCCGCGGCATACGCGGTGAAAGCGGGCCTGACCTGTGCAGTTTTGATCCCCAACGGAAAAATTGCCATGGGCAAGCTCGCCCAAGCGGTCGTTCATGGTGCAATCCTGCTTCAAGTGGAGGGCAACTTCGATGACTGTTTGGTGCTCGCCCGTGAGTTATCCGAGAAGTACCCGGTTGCATTGGTCAACAGTGTTAATCCGGTTCGGATCGAAGGCCAAAAATCTGCAGCGTTTGAAATTGTGGATCGACTAGGTCGTGCACCGGATATTTCATGTATGCCCGTAGGCAATGCCGGAAATATCACCGCTTACTGGCGCGGGTATCAGGAATATCAGGCCTCAGGCGTCACCGACTCGTCCCCGGCCATGTGGGGATTCCAAGCTGCAGGAGCGGCCCCCCTCGTAATTGGAACCCCTGTCTTAAAGCCTGAAACAATTGCGACAGCAATTCGGATTGGAAACCCAGCGTCGTGGGACTACGCAATTGCCGCCCGCGATGATTCGCATGGACTTATTGACTCTGTAACCGATGAAGAAATATTGGCGGCATATCACTTACTTGCCGAAAAAGAAGGCTTGTTCTGCGAGCCCTCAAGTGCCTCAAGTGTTGCTGGGTTACTCAAAATGCATTCGGCAGGGAGAGTTCCCACCGATTCGGTTATCACTTGTACCTTGACGGGCAATGGACTCAAGGACCCCCAATGGGCACTTGAGGGAGCCGCCGATCCTGTGATCATTCCGGTTAACACTGGTCTGGCTGCCGAAAGACTTGGCTTAACGGGGTGAGCGCAGTGAATTTTGTATCTGGAGCGGTGCGGATTGTTGTTCCCGCATCTAGTGCGAATTTGGGTCCAGGATTTGATTCGATGGGGCTTGCGCTTGCCGTGCATGATGAACTTATTGCAATGGTGACCAGTGATATCGGTATCAAAGTAGATGTCGAGGGGGAGGGTGCTGAAAGCGTTTCAACCGATGAATCTAACTTGGTGGTTCGTGCCATGAATCGAGGGTTTGAGTCGATGAATGCCGAACCTGCAGGATTCATCCTCAAATGCCGTAACGCCATTCCGCATGGACGGGGTTTGGGTTCGTCAGCGTCGGCTGTCATTGGTGGTTTAGCAATGGCACGTTCACTGGTTGAGGGTGGCGAGGATCTCCTCCCCGACGAAAAAATTCTTAATATTGCACTTGAGTTTGAAAATCACCCAGATAACTTATCGGCGGCTCTCTATGGCGGATTCAATGTTGCTTGGCTTTACAGTGCAGACACTGCCGGTGCGGTGCAGCCGCTAGTTCACCCTGATGTCGTGCCCATTGTGTTAATTCCACCGCATGAACTTGCGACAACAAAAGCACGGGGAGTGTTACCGCAGCAGGTGGATCGCTCAGCCGCTTGCCACAATCTATCCCGCACGGGCTTATTAGTTTATGCAATGTCGCACGATCCAAAACTCCTGTTTGAGGCTACTTCGGATCAGTTACATCAGGACGCTCGGGCTCACGTGTATCCCGAAACGACCACAATAATTTCGCAACTGCGCGCTAAAAATATTGCAGCGATGGCTTCGGGGGCCGGTCCTGCAGTATTACTGTTGGTTGACCGCAATGATGTTCATGAACTTGAAAAGGCTCTCTCCGTCGTTCCTACGGATTGGACGCGCATCGCTGTTCCCATTGATTTTGACGGGGTCCGGGTACTACCGCTCCCGGTGTAGGCCCATCCCAAGGCCCATGTTTTGGCTGTGTTAGCCTAGTAACGTCCACAGTCGTGGCGAGTTCTCTGAAAAGATCACATTCATCGTAAAATCTGGGTATCAAGTATCTACTCAACGTGGATGAAGTTTTGACCGGGAGCACGGTTTCACTTTTTATCGGGTATCTCACAAACGTAATCATGTTTGGCCCAGGGCAAATCTCGCCCATACACATAAAGGATTAATGAGTGTCAGAAACAACAGATTCAAAGCGTCGAACAGATGGACTCTCCGGAATGTTGTTGCCCGAGCTGAAGCAGCTCGCACAGCAACTTGGTATCGCCGGATCGAGCGCAATGCGTAAGTCAGACCTCGTCTCAGCCATTGGTGATCGGCAAAAGCAGGCAAGTGCCCGTCGAACGACACCCAAGGCTGCTCCTGAGAAGGCTGCTCCTGAGAAAGATCAAAAGGAGACTGCTGCGCCATCACAGGGGGAGTCAGAGGCTGAAGACTCACGAGATGATTCTCAGCAGGAGCAACGCGGCAACCGTAACAACAATCGTGATCGCAATTCCCGAAACAACAACAATCGTGAGCGCACGAACAACGATCGGAATAACAACGATCGCAATAACAACGATCGCAATAACAACGATCGCAATAACAACGATCGCAATAACAACGATCGCAATAACAACGATCGCAATAACAACGATCGCAGTAATAATGACCGCAATAACAACGATCGCAACTCAAATGACAGCGATAATGATCGCAATGGCGGTCCCGATGATCGCAATAGCCGCAGTCGCAACCGCAATCGCAGAGATCGCCGTGACCGACCAAATAATCGCCAAAACGGTGGGCAAAACGGTGGCCAAAACAACTTCAATGATTACGAGACCGAGCTGACCGAGGACGACGTCCTCGTTCCGGTTGCCGGGATCTTGGACGTTCTCGACAACTACGCATTTGTTCGTACGAGTGGTTACCTACCCGGCCCCAATGACGTTTATGTTTCGCTGTCATTTGTTCGTAAACTGGGACTGCGCAAGGGAGACGCCGTAATCGGATCCGTACGGCAACCACGTGAAGGTGAGCGTCGAGAGAAGTTCAATCCGTTGGTAAAGGTTGATTCCGTCAACGGCTACGACCTCGAAACCATCAAGAACCGGCCTGAATTCTCAAAGCTGACCCCCCTGTATCCGCAGGAGCGTCTCAAGTTGGAAACGACGAGTTCAAACCTGACAACTCGGGTTATTGATCTTGTTGCGCCAATCGGTAAGGGCCAGCGTGGACTGATCGTTTCACCGCCAAAAGCGGGAAAGACCATGGTCCTCCAGGCTATTGCTAACGCAATCACCGTCAATGACCCCGACTGTCACCTCATGGTGGTTTTGGTCGACGAACGCCCTGAAGAAGTCACCGACATGCAGCGAAGCGTCGAAGGTGAAGTCATCGCTTCGACATTTGATCGGCCAGCTGAAGACCACACCATCATCGCCGAGCTTGCAATTGAGCGCGCAAAGCGTCTAGTTGAGTCAGGCCAGGACGTCGTCGTGCTGTTGGACTCGATGACTCGATTGGGTCGGGCATACAACCTTGCGGCGCCGGCGTCGGGTCGAATTCTTTCCGGTGGAGTGGACT
>CAMAVT010000107.1 GCA_945861775.1 Bifidobacterium breve | reverse complement strand
TGCCCTGGTTGGGCCAAGCGGCTGCGGGAAGTCAACTCTCTTGCACATTCTGGCTGGATTAGTTACAGAGGATCAGGGAACGGTTTCGGTTTGGGGAACTCCTCCGAAAGCCGGGCGAACTGATATTTCAATCATGTTCCAACGCGCGGTGCTTCTTCCATGGCGCACCGTGCTTCAGAACACCGTTCTCCCTGCGGAGATGCGGAAATTGCCAAAACAGGAATCCTTCGCTCGCGCCAGAGAACTTCTCACGTTAGTCGGGTTGGAAGGCTTCGAGAACAAACATGTCTGGGAACTTTCGGGCGGGATGCGCCAGAGAGTCAGCCTGGCTCAGACACTCGTGTTGAATTCACCGCTGATCTTGATGGATGAACCATTCAGTGCTGTAGATGAATTCACACGAGAACGACTGAACATTGAAGTCGCTCGAATGCATCAATTAGCAAACAGAACCTCTGTGTACGTCACTCACAACATCCAGGAAGCAGTGTTCCTCGCGGATCGCGTTGTTGCAATGAAATCCCGACCCGGTGAGATTATCGAGATTATCGATGTCCCACGTAATGGCGAGCGGGGACTCGATTTCATCGAGTCGGACTTGTTCAATCAAAAAGTGGCGCAGGTGCGGTATGCATTGAGCTCATTCATGGAGGAGGACTCGATCAAATGAGTGACACCATTAAAGATACAAAACCACGTCCGGCTTTTGGCAAAATCTCGTTTCGAAACCGATTCGTTAATGTTTTCTTGCCGCCAACTGTGCTGGTCGCGCTCATCCTCGTGCTCTGGGAGTTAGGTTCGATCACAGGAATTTTAAACCCAATAATTGTCCCATCTCCGATTGCTGTTGTACAGGCACTCGCGGACTTGAGTACACAAGCCTTCTTTTGGGATGCGGCATCTGTAACGATGCGAGAAACAATTTACGGGTTCCTCATCGGCGCATCTATTGCTTGGATTTTGGGCACATTGATGGGACTCTCCGATCGCACGCGTGCTGCTTTGTACCCAGTAACGGTGGGTTTTCAAATTATGCCGCGTGTTGCCCTTGCACCGTTGTTTCTCGTTTGGTTCGGGTTCGGAATCGAATCCAAAGTGGTCATGGCGGCAACCATCTGTTTCTTCCCAGTTGTGCTGAGTGTCCTGGTCGGACTTGAAACAGTGGATCAGGACTACAAGACTTTCTTTCGATCAATTGGGTCGTCACGCTGGGATGAATATCGAAAGTTAGTGGTTCCATCATCACTTCCGGTGCTCTTTTCTGGCCTCAAGAATGCCATCACCTTGGCTTTGATCGGTGCCATCGTCGCGGAGTTCGTCGGCGCATCTGAGGGCATGGGCGTTCTTATTAAGAAGTTCAATTTCCAACTTGAGGTTGCCTATGGATTTGCGACCATCGTAGCTTTGATGCTCTTTGGGCTCATTCTCTACTGGATTTTTGAGTTCTTGGATAACCGGATAGTTTTCTGGCGCTCTCGCAAATAATCCTCGGTTTGATAACTTCACAAAAATAGGGAAAAGAAGGAGTACTCCATGTTTATTCAAGACGCCGTGCGGGTCATCTCACCCTCGCAGTGGGGTCCTCCAATGGAAATCGTTCGTGGAGGTGCAACATGTCGTGCGATCGTTTGGCCTGGAAACGGTGGCAACGAGCGGTCCTTGCATTACTTCGCGATGCCACAGGGGTCCTCAACAGTGGAACTCGTTCACAGTAGTGAAGCGGTGTACTACGTGGCCGAGGGTTCTGTCCTCGTATCAGATCTCACGGATGCAAAGTCACGTGAGGTCGGCGTGGGAGGCATGTTCCATATCGAGATTGGAACGCAGTATTTATTTGTCGCGGAGCAGGAAAACACAGTTGTGCTTGGAGGGCCATGTCCAGCTGACATAGCCCTCTATGAATCACTATCCGGAAATATGAAGGGCTGAAAACCATGGCAATCAAGTATTTCCATCGCGATGAGCCGGGAATGATGGTCCCGATGATTTCGAATGACGCACGGCTCGTAGTGTGGCTTGGAGCGGGTGCGAAGACAGCGAATATGAACTTCGTGGTCATGGAGTCAGGTGAGGAGAATATTCCCCACATCCATGCCGAATCTGAGGACACTATTTATATCCTTGAAGGTGTGGGAACGATGGTGGACCATGACAACGACAATGTCCTTGAATTTAAGGCTGGTGATGTCTTGCACGTTCCGATTGGTGTTCGCCACGCCGTGCGGGCTAACCGCGAGAGTCGTATTGTGAGTGTCGGTGGCCCATGTCCGGCAGACGTCGGAATGCTTCGCGCCATCGGGGTTGATGTCGAGCAATACTTAGGCGGGGTGTGACAGATTGTGAAACCACAGGCATTTGCATATGAACGTGCAGAATCGGTAGACCAGGCGGTTGCTGCATTGGTTGAGCACGGGGATGAAGCGAAGGTGCTTGCTGGTGGCCAAAGTCTGCTGCCAATGATGAATTTCCGTCTCGCTCGGCCCGAAGTACTCATTGACATTGGTGGCATCTCGGATTTGCGCGGCTGGTCCCTGTCACAGGACACGGTGACTATTCGTTCACTCACTCGCCACTGTGACATTCAAAACTCCGATGTTCCAGGTCCACTGGGTGCCCTACTCCGTTATGCGGCTGGGCTGGTGGGGCACCTACCCATTCGTATTCGCGGAACGTTCGGTGGCAGTTTGGCGCACAGTGATCCATCCTCGGAATGGTGCATGATGGCGACTCTGCTTGATGCCCGCATGCATGTGATGGGCCCGAGTGGAGCGCGCGTCATCGACGCTCGTGATTTCTTCCTGACGGTATTCACACCAGCTATTGAGTTCGATGAAGTCCTCACACATATTGAGTTGCCAGCACTTGGATCCAACTATCGAGTGAATCTGAAGGAATTTGCCCGGCGTGCTGGTGATTTCGCAATTGTTGCTGTCATGAGCGCCATCGAGGTTCGTGACAATGTGATCACCGATGCTCGCTTGTGCGCTGGGGGGGTGTCGGATCGCGCGCTCAGGCTTGTACAGGCTGAAGCTGCGCTCATTGGGCAAGCGCCAACTCCTGAGACATTTGCGCAAGCGGCATCGTTAGCTTCCCAGGAAGTTGATCCAAATGGTGATCTACACGGCAGCAAGGAATTTCGCCAGGACCTAGTGAAGGCATTGACCAAACGAAGCCTGGCAGGTTCTCTTACATGAGAAGTTGGGTTGGTCGCCGGCTTCCAAGACTTGAAGACCCGACCATTCTTCGAGGTCTCGGCAACTACGTTGCGGATGTCGCTGTCGATGCTAAATTATTTGCAACCTTTATCCGTAGTCCGATTGCCGCGGGTAAACTCAAGCAAGCCTCCGCTCCTGAAGGTGTGCAGTGCTATTTTGCTCGGGACATCATTGCGCAACCTATTCGGCCAGTGTTGAATCGTCCCGACTATGTAGCTGTTGAGATGCCCATACTCGCTTTTGACGATATTAGGTTTGCTGGTGAACCCATCGCAGTCGTATTGGCATCCACTCAGGCGGAATCAGAGGATCTAGCTGAACTCGTTGATTTCGATATCGACGTACTAGCTCCGGTTCTTGACACACAATCTGCCAGTGCATCGGGTACGCGCCCGGTACATGATGTTGACTTCCCATCTGATGTGAATGTCGTCATTAATTCCAATATTAAGACCCCAAATTTTGATGAAGTGTTTGCTGCGGCCGATGTAGTAGTTGAGGTTGAAGTCATTTCACATCGTCAAAGCGCGATGCCGCTAGAAACCCGTGGATCTGTTGCTTCCTTTGATCCCCGCACGGGACGCACAACCCTGACAACATCCACTCAGATGCCGCACATTGTGCAGTTGGGCATCTGCGAATCGCTCGGCATTCCGGTGAGTGAGCTCCGAGTCATAGCTCCAGATGTGGGCGGCGCATTCGGCGGCAAGATGAGTTTGGCTCGCGAGGATGTTGCCCTCGTTGCACTAGCGCGTAAACTCCGCACCTCGATTGCTTGGATCGAAACGAGAAGTGAGAATTTTCTGTCGTCGTGGCACAGTCGTGAACAGGTGTATCGCGTTGAAGGGGCCTTTAAAGACGGCTACTTAACCGCTCTGAAGGCAGACATTCTTGCGGACGTCGGTGCCTACTCCTGCTATCCGGTCACCTTCGGTGTTGAGCCGTTAATGGCAATGGCTGAATTGCCAGGTCCCTACAACTTCGCCGAGTATTCAGTGCGGTCGCGAGCAGTGATCACAAATAAGTGCCCGATCGCTCCATACCGAGGTGTCTCGCGACCCGTGCAAACGCTGGCCATGGAAAGGCTGATTGAGACAGCTGCCCTAAAGATGAACATGGATCCGTGGGAGCTCCGCGATCGAAATCTCATTCATGAATTTCCGTATCGCAGTCCGTCGGGCTTGGTTGTCGACCCAGGGTCTTATCGCGAGTCGTTGCGTTTGGCGAAGAAGCTTTCCAATGTCGAGGAGTTTCGCGATCGTCAAGCGAAAGCTCGGGAGCAAGGGATATGGATTGGTATGGGCATCTCATCGTTCTCCGAGCGAACAGGTTACGGAACTCCGGCGTTTGCAGCTCGAGGGATGGGAATCACGCCTGGATTTGAGCGTGTCTCAATGACGATGGATTCATCGGGAGGTGTGGAACTTCGAATTGGAGCTAGTCCGCACGGGCAAGGGCTGACCACCGCACTCGCACAATTAGTCGCTGATCAACTCAAAATAGATCCCGGCGACATCCGTGTGATCCATGGTGACACAGATTCCACCCCGTTTGGTTGGGGCACCTTCGCAAGCCGATCCATGGTGATTTGCGGTGGCGCAACACAATTGGCCGCGAACGACATGCGTGATCAACTGTTGAACATAGCCGGTGCAATGCTCGAAATTAGTCCACGTGACTTGATCTTGGAGGACGGGGAAGTTCGGGTTGTTGGATCCCCGGTTTCAGTTCCCATTGCCGAGATCGCACGTACCGCTTATTTGAGCAGCCACCTTCTTCCAGAAGGTTCGGCCGGTCTTTACTCGACGGGGGAATATGACCCGGCGGGAACATTTTCTGACGCTTGCCATGTCGTAGAGGTAGAAGTCGATATTGAAACTGGTGGTGTGGAGATTGTGAAGTATCTGGTTGTTGAAGATGCCGGGATACTTATCAATCCAGCCATTGTTGATGGGCAAATTCACGGAGGCGTGGCACAGGGGATCGCCAATGCGCTGTATGAAGAATTGGTATACGACTCACAGGGAAATTTACTCTCCACGACTTTCTTGGACTATCTCCCACCCACTATGGCTGAAATCCCACATATCGACATTCACCACTTGGAGACACATACCGACGCATCCTTGACCGGAGCCAAGGGTGTGGGAGAGGGTGGCACGATTGGTGCGCCAGCAGCAATCTTGAACGCCATAACGGATGCACTTTCACCATTCGGGATCAGCATTAATGAAATGCCCGCGACGCCGTCGCGGTTGCGAGACAAGATTCGTACAGCACAGGAGGTCATGCAATGAGTAGTCCACGTGAGAGCATCACTTTGAATGTGAATGGTTCTAACTATGACATCGACGTAGAGCCGCGTCGCAGTCTCGCCGATGCACTCCGTGAGGACTGTCATCTGACCGGAACTCGTTTAGGCTGTGAACATGGTGTTTGTGGCGCCTGCACGGTTTTGATGAATGATGAGCCTGTTCGCGCATGCCTCGTACTTGCTGTACAGGCTCAAGGTCAGGCAGTGCGAACAGTTGAAGGGCTTTCGGTTGGCTCTGAACCACTTCACCCGGTTCAGCAAGCTTTCTGGGAACACCACGCGCTCCAATGCGGATTTTGCACGGCGGGATTCCTCATGCTTGCCACATCCATTGTGGAAAGCGACAACGTTCCCACCGATCAGGAATTGACAGACGTGCTCGCGTCTAACCTGTGCCGCTGTACTGGTTATCAAAACATCAAAAAAGCGGTTTGCTCGGCGATTGAGGCGACACGCAAGTGATCGGCGATTCAATTGCGCGACTGGAGGATCGCCCACTCCTAACCGGACGAGCAATCTTTGTTGCTGATATTTCTCTTCCAGGCCAACTGTCGATGCGAGTTTTACGTTCACCGATTGCGAGTGGCGAGATCACATCCATTGACACGACAGCAGCCCGCGCAATGGATGGCGTTGTTGCAGTTTGGACGGGTCGTGACCTTGACCTGCCACCGATAGCCTTTCGCCAGGTTTCTTTTGAGCAAATGTTGCCATACCGACAGCCGGTTCTTGCCAAAGATCGAGTGCGTTATGTTGGCGAACCGATCGCCATCATTGTTGCGGAGAATGCTTACATTGCCGAGGATGCCGAGGAACTCATCAGTGTTGACATCGATCCGTTGGAACCAACCATGGATGCGACCGGCCAACTTGGAGAGTTCGCACCCGGTCTTGATACGGAGGCACTGCAATTCGAGTTTGAGTACGGGGCGCTTGATGAGGCCTTCGTTCAGCACACTCGGCACGTAGAAGTCAAGGTTCGTATTGGTCGCCACAGTGGTGTTCCAATGGAATGTCGTGGTGGGGTAGCCGACTTCAACCCGGGTACCGGTGTCCTGACCGTTTATGGGGCTGCAAAAGTTCCTCACTACAACCGCGATGCCATTGCATCCATGCTTGGTATGTCCCCCTCCCGGGTAATTTTCAAAGAACAGCATGTCGGTGGAGGGTTCGGAATTCGTGGTGAGTTGTATCCAGAGGATGTTCTGCTGGCCTGGGCTAGTCGGGAATTAGGCCGTCCGATTTCATGGATTGAAGATCGTCGCGAGCATTTGGTTGCGGCTAATCATTCCCGCGATCAGTTCCACATCCTTAAAGCTGCAGTTGACGATAGCGGCTATATACATGGCCTTGCTGATGAGTTTTGGCTCGACCAGGGTGCCTACGTTCGAACCCACGCGGCCACTGTTCCGACGTTGACAGCCACCATGTTGCCCGGGCCGTATGTTATTCCTGCATATCGTGTACGAGGGCATGTGCGATTGACAAATAAGACACCAGCTGGCACGTATCGTGCACCGGGTCGTTACGAAGGCACATTTGCTCGCGAGCGGCTCATTGATGCCATTGCTCAGGAACTTGACCTGGATCCTATGGATGTGCGTGAACGTAACTTCATTCGATCAGAGCAAATGCCATTTTCTCGACCACTGGAAGCACTGGGTACTGCAATCGAATATGACAGTGGGGATTACTCGCTGCTTGTCAAGCGCGCTGAGGATCAGTGGAAGTTGTCTGAGGTTGAGCGTGAGGTCGCAGAAAGACGCTCCCGCGGGGAATTGGTGGGCATCGGACGAGCATTTTTCGTTGAGAAAAGCGGTCTTGGCCCGTTTGAGGGCGTGCGAGTCACGGTTGACGAGTCAGGTCGCATAGATGTACTCACGGGCGGCGCCTCTGTTGGGCAAGGCTTCTCTACGGTCATGGCGCAAATTTGTGGTGACGTGCTCAGTGTTGATCCAAGTCTCATTGATGTTCGTCACGGACAGACCGATGCATTCCCGTACGGCATGGGTGCCTTCGCCAGTCGACTAACGGTGATGGCGGGCACGGCGGTTCACCAGGCAGCGACTCTCGTGAAGGAAAAGGCGTTCACGACCGTGGCTTCGATGCTGGAAGCAAGCGTCAATGATTTGGAGTTGGTGAACGGTGCCGTCCAAGTGAAGGGTTCGCCTGACACGGCAATTGATCTGGGGCGCGTAGCTACTGCATTAAGACCCGTCACCGCGCGTAAGTTGGGATTAGAACCAGGGTTGGGAGCTGAAGACTGGTTCTTCTCCGATCATATGAACTACCCCTACGGCTATCACATCGCTTTAGTGAGTATTGATCCTGAATTGGGTTCTCCAAAGGTCGAGCGATACTGGATTGCATATGACATCGGGAAAGCAGTGAATCCAATGCTGGTTGAAGGTCAAATCGTCGGCGGTGCAGCCCAAGGACTTGGGGGAGCTCTACTCGAGTCATTCGAATACGACGAGCATGGCCAACCGTTGTGTACCACCTTTATGGACTACATGCTTCCAACCGTTGCGGAGATGCCACCGGTAGAAGTGCTGATCACTGAAGATGCGCCGAGCCCCTTGAATCCCCTGGGATTAAAGGGTGCTGGAGAGGGTGGTACGACTGCATTTGGCGCTGCAATTGCTAGCGCCGTTGATGCAGCGATTCCAGGCACACGTGTTTCCTCCCTCCCTATATCTCCTGAGCAAGTCCGTGGCATGCTTGCACTTATGGAGAAAAGGAATGCTGATATTGGCGGGCACGGATGATCGAGAAGACCTTGAAGCGAGCGGGTGACGTCACAAGGGAGGCGCGCAAGGCGCGCAATCTAACCTTGAGCGACTTGGCTGAACTCACTGGCGTCAGTGTTTCCATGCTGAGCATGCTTGAGCGAGGCGTTGCCAGCCCATCCATTGGCACCTTGGTCTCTGTTACGTCCGCACTGGGCTTGCACATGACGGATCTATTCGAACCTGATTTTGATACATCGGGAAAT
>CAMAVT010000106.1 GCA_945861775.1 Bifidobacterium breve | reverse complement strand
AACTTAGGCTTTTTCTTACACACGATGTTTGGACCCGCGTTGTAGATCGTTGTCATGGGCTCGCGGATTACCTCGACGCCATCCTTTATAAAAACTCGATCCACCGTGATGGTGAAGCCTTCAATGCCCGCCTGAGGCACGCACTTCTTAGTGGTCACAACAATCTTCTTGGGTTGCTTGATGTTTATCCGCTCACCAAATTCAGCTTCAATTGAGTCATATTGGCGCGTCCCCCAAAAAGTAACCTTCATCGAACTGTTTGTCATTTTTGTTTTTATGAGAACGGCATTGGGTGAGGTATTAGTGAATTTCATATCAAAAATTCCCCAAGCAACCGTCGCTTCAAGTCCGGGCTGGTAACGGGAGATATACAGTGAATGTGCCCTAGTGTCTGTGCGTTCCATTCCAGCAAAAAACGCGGCCGTCCACATCGCGGTGGTCGCCGCTGAGACACCCCCACCGAGAGCATCTTCAAAAACACCACCCGGACCAATGACCGTTCCCACGGTGTAACCGTTTTTGATCGTACGTTCTTTGATCGTGTCATTCATTGAAAAGGTCTCGCCGGGCATCAGGATTGTGTCATCAATGTATCTGGCAGCTTGCCCAATATTGGTAACCCGATACGGGGCGTAAGGAAAGTTCTGGGTAAAGCTGGAAAGTTTGTCATTGATACCCAACTGCTGCGCCACGGCTGTGTTCAGCTCAGGCTCTCGGGTTCCCAACGGGACAAAAACACTGCGATCATTACCCTGCTTCGATAAAACTCCCAGCACGGCGGTGGCCAGTTCACTATCTGAGACCCCGCTGCCCACAATCGAAGGAACGACTACTGGACTTCCGTCAACAATTTTAAAACTTGCATCACGGCCGGGTGTTCCAACACGCTTGAGTGCATTGGCAATCGATGCGTGAAGGATTGCTCCATCGAGTTCGGGTGATAGCTGATTCCCTTGGGCGGTAAATGACAATGCTTGAGCAATGGCGTCCGCAGGTATGGTCGCCGTAATCTCACCCACAGAAACGGTGACAGGGCTGGCAACTGCTTGCTGAGCAAGCGTCTCTGAATTGGAAGCATCTGCGGCAGAGATATTGGGTGGTGTTACTTCTAGCGGCGCCACGATCGTGGAACGTGTTTGGGTAGCCATCGAAACGATCTGATTTTTCAACGCTTCACGGTCAATCTCAAGACCGTCGCTTCCCTTTGTCAATGTGATTCCAGTATTGGATACCGCAAGATTAGGTTCAACCGGATTGAGGTTAACTACATCGGCAATGGAAGCAACTGAATCCTCAAGAGCGTCTTGGTCAACCGCGATCACCGGTTCAATCTCACGAGATCCGAACAAGTCAACAATCATCTGGAAGGGGTTAAAACCGGAAGATGTCGCCTGTTCAACGGTTGCTTGCGCATCAAGAGTTATTCCAGCTGCCCGGGGACGCAATTCAAAAACTTGATCCCCAGCTGAAATCTCGAGTTTCCGGTTAACTTTCGTAGACACAGAATCCTCAAGAACACTAATTGCTTCATCAGGGCTCATTCCACCAATGTCCACCCCTGAAACAGTCGTTCCGGGCCGCACGGTGCCGTTGGTTGCAACGAAAATACCGAGAGATACAGCAATAACCGCCGCTATTCCAGCACCGATCAGAATGGGTGTACGCCGCGAAGTTCGAGGTGTTGGTGCCTGCTCACTCACGACTAGTCTCCACAACCTTCAGTTTCACAATATTTGTTTGAGTCCAATATTCCCCTTGGCAAGGTGTCTATGGTAAACACCCCCACCGGTTCAGTGCTCACGCGACATGCACACAGCTGGATCTGGGATATTTCTTAATCCACCGAAACTGACGGTTGTGGCATCCCTTTGGTTCCCTTTCGGACCCGAAATTCAACCGGAAGGGTTGCCGCGGCCGCGCCAAGGACGATTCCTCCAAAGAGATAGACCATTTGACGAGCACCAGAACTGATTGCTAGATCACCGGACGGGGAGTCAGCCGCGAGCAATACGGTCGCAGCCAACCAGCACGTGAAGAAGAGCCACCCAGCCCAGCGGGTTCCCGCAGCAACGGTGGCCAACCGGGTTAAGAAAGTGACCGCGATGAGGATTAGGGCTGTCCCCCAAGGGATCACCACCACGAAATCACCAATGCTAAGGATGAAACGTTGCGCCTGAATGAATGCTCCCGCCACCCCGATCGCGAATCCCATCAGGACAAAGCCCAATAGTGTCAAGACCCGCCGAAGTGGTTCAGACAAGAGTGAGGCCTTCAAATAGGTCGACTTCCTGACCTGATTGCGGCAAGTCCCCTCGCACAAGTCGGAAGTGTTCTTCGGTAAAGATTTCCAGCCCCAAATTATTAGAGAGCGCAAAAAATCCGCTATCGGTGCTTACCTGCGTTTTATGGGCGGTGAGTGCATCAAATTTCGCCTGTGTGAAGCCCGACCCATCAATGACCGTTGTTATTACCGAGTCATCGACAGCAAACGGAATGTCATCGGGATCCATGGATGCGAATTCACTTTGATCACCAATCTCTTTTAGTTTGGCAATTCCTGAAATAATGCGGCTTCTAGGGAAAGCGGTCCAATAGACCTTTGAAACGGGCCAAGGCTGGCCCAGCTCTGGTTTAAAACTTGGACTTTCAGCCAGTGCAATTGCATAGGTGGTGACCCGATGCGCCTGGATGTGGTCAGGGTGCCCGTATCCACCAAAGTCGTCATAGGTCACAACCACCTGCGGTCGCACCTCGCGAATGATCGCGACTAGGTCGGTTGCCGCCTCAAGCAGGTCGGCATTCCAGAAACAGTCTGGGCGCTTATTGCTGTCAACGCCCATCATGCCTGAGTCGCGGTATTTGCCCGGGCCACCCAAAAACCGAAAATCAGTTACACCAAGCAGCGCCATTGCATCGCTTAATTCACCGATGCGGTGCTCCCCCAAGGAATCCGTTTGGTCTGCCGCTAAGTGCGCCAAATCAGGAACCAGTATTTCGCCCTCTTCACCCAGTGTGCAGGTCACCAGCGTCACCGAGGCGCCCTCGGAGACGTACTTGGCCATGGTGGCTCCGGTTCCGATTGATTCGTCGTCGGGGTGGGCATGGACAATAAGGAGTCGGGCAGCAGAAGTCACCGGCTAAGGGTAGCGGCCACGTGCAATGAGGCATAGTTCGCACATGACAGAGTCATTTCCGAGACAGAAGGCGGCAACGCGCAGTTTCCGACTCGGATCCCCCAAACACTTCCGGATCAGTCCCCGAGAAGACCTTGTTCTATTCATTAGATCAGCCGGTGGGCGCAATCCGGTGGGCGACATCTGGTGTGCTCGCAAGACCCAAGAAACCCAGCCACAAAATGCATGGCATGAGGAAATCGTTTTCGATGCGCACACTCAGCAGGTGGGTGGTGATTTACCCCCCGAAGAAAAAGCGCGGCGCGAGCGCATGCGCGAGGTTACTGAAGGAGTGACCTCGTTTACGGTGGACGAGAACTTCACCACAATTGCATTCGTGCTCGACGGGGAACTCTTTGTCCAGAAAATTCCCAAAGACGAAGACACAGCGTGGGAGGCGACTCAACAGTTAACTACTGGCGGTGGCTGCATCGATCCACAATTAAGTCCTGACGGCCACAACATTGCTTTCGTCAAAGACTCAGGTCTCTGGGTCATCTCCGCTGACAACAAAGATGACCACCCACGAAAGCTAGTCGGCCCGCAAGAAGGTGAAACCGATGTGAGCTGGGGGTTGGCCGACTTCGCGGCGGCAGAAGAACTTGACCGGGTGCGCGGCTTTTGGTGGCTTCCCGACTCAACCGGTGTCTTGGTCGAACGTGTCGATGACTCTGGGGTGCAAACCGCGTGGATCGCGGATCCCGCAAATCCACGGTCGTCGCCCCGCACCCACAGATACCCATTCGCCGGAACACCTAATGCAGAGATTGCACTTTATGTATGTGGCCTGGACTCCGCCTGCACCAAAATAGATTGGGACGCACATGCGTTTCCTTATCTTGCGACCGTCCACATGAGCGGATCGGTTCCCACACTTAGCTTTCTATCTCGCAATCAACAGGAAGTCTGCATCCAGACACTTGAGGGTGCCGCACTTCACCATCTCGAAACCCGAACAGAAGTTCCGTGGCACTCGGTTTCTTCTGGTGTGCCAACGGTTATTCCCGATCACCAACTCGTGGAAATCCGACCCATCCAGGGTTCCCACCGACTGTGCGTTAACGGTGAACCCATCACTCCCATTGGAATAGAAGTAAACAGCGTCATCAGCACAACGGATGACTTCGTCTTTACCGCTAGCGCCAACTCTGATCCCACCCACCAATTGGTGTACTCAATCGAAGTTGGATCCTCGGCGCTTCGGTTGCTGTCCCCCGAGAGCGGAGTTCATACGGCCGTAATCACGGGTAACCTGATGGTTCTAGCAAGCACTAACCTCGATTCGGTGTTGTCGAGTTATCAACTGATTGACCTTGATGACCCGACCCACGTTCTCCATGAATTCGTCAACAACTGCGAGACTCCAGTGATCAGTCCCCACGTTGAGATTGTCACCACCGGGGTGCACGAGCTTCGATCGGCAGTTCTGTGGCCCGAAAATCACATTCAAGGAACCAAACTTCCCGTCATATGCGCTCCTTACGGTGGGCCACAACACCAACGAGTCATTTCGGCGGGCATGGCCTATCTCTCGGATCAATGGCTTGCCAATCAGGGCTTTGCCGTGGTGATCACCGACAATCGCGGGACGCCATCACACGGCACCGAGTTTGAGTACGCAATTGCCGGGGATCTGGCCACAGTTGTTGTTCAGGATCAAGTCCAAGCACTCACCGACCTCGCCAAGGTCTTACCCGATCTCGATCTTGATCGGGTGGGAATTCACGGGTGGTCTTTTGGTGGCTACCTCGCTGCTCTGGCCGTGATGGAGCGACCCGATGTCTTTCACGCAGGCGTTGCTGGCGCACCCGTGACCGACTGGGCGCTCTATGACACGGCATACACGGAGCGTTATCTGGGAACACCGCAAGACAATCCGGAGCAATACGAGCGAACCTCGCTCCTGACTAAAGCCAATAAGCTCACCCGTCCACTGTTGATCATCCACGGTCTGGCCGATGACAATGTCTTGATGGCGAACACCTTGCAATTGTCCGGGGCACTCCTCGCGGCCGGCAAAGTCCACAGCGTGCTTCCGCTCTCCGGCGTCACGCATATGACCCCGCAGGAAATAGTTGCTGAGAACCTCATGCTCGCCGAGTTGGAGTTCTTTCAGCAAAACCTGTAAGGCATAACTAGATCGGTTCTTCACCTTCGGCGTAATCGATTCCCTTGGGCCGGGTTGCCCGACCACCTTGCAGACTCTGCAAAACCTCACTGGGCGGTGGCACCACGCGGTCCGGCTGCTCGGTCATACCCGAATCGGGACCGATGATCAAAGAATTTCCTAGAAATTCCATGATCGGGAAGTGACAGGCGACTTTGTGGCCGTTACCCATATCTTGGAGTTCGGGAACATCGGTGTGACATTTGTCTTGGGCTTGCCAACACCGGGTGCTAAACACGCAGCCCGACGGAAGGTTGATGGGTGAAGGCAGATCACCACGCAACACGATTCGTTCGCGCTGGGCCTCGACTTTTGGGTCAGGAACGGGAACCGCGGAAAGCAATGCGTGGGTGTACGGGTGGTAGGGATGCGTGTAGAGGTCATCACGCGATGCCTGTTCAACAATATGTCCGAGGTACATCACGGCAACGCGGTCGGAGATCTGGCGGACAACCGAAAGGTCGTGGGCGACGAAAAGGTAGGCGATTCCGAACTCGTCCTGTAAATCTTGGAGAAGGTTGATCACCTGAGCTTGAATAGATACATCGAGGGCTGAGACCGGTTCATCACACACAATGAATTTTGGTCGCAGGGTTACCGCTCGCGCTATCCCGATTCGCTGGCGCTGGCCGCCGGAGAACTCATTGGGATATCGATTGAAGTGTTCGGGGTTGAGCCCCACGCGTTCCATGGTTTCGCGAACCGCGTTCTTCACGCCTCCGGCGGGTTTGATTCCTTGGACTTCGTACGGAGCGCCAATAATGCTGCCGACCGTGTGCCGTGGGTTCAAAGATGAGAATGGGTCTTGGAAGATCATTTGCATCCGGCTGCGCATCGGGACCATCTCACCGCGACTCAGCGTCGTGATGTCGGTTCCTTCGAATTCCACTTTTCCTGAAGTGGGTTCGAGCAGTCGCAAAATCGCCCGACCTGCAGTTGATTTCCCGCATCCCGACTCGCCCACCAGTCCTAGGGTTTCACTCTCATTCAGCGTCAAATTAATTCCATTGACGGCATTGACCGAACCCACTTCTTTTTTAAGGAGCGCACCCTTGGTGATGGGAAACTTTTTGTAAAGGTCAGTAACTTTTAAAATCTCTTGATCACTCACCACCGAACACCTCCTCGAGCCTGGTCGTGGCAAATTTCTCCCGCTGTTCATCATCGAGATGGCACCGCACGAATTGGTTCTCCCCCACCTCGCGCAGATCCGGTCGCTCACTCTCGCATCGAGGCGCAATTTCAGGGTTCTTAGCAGCGCAACGTGGATTAAACACACAGCCGGTCGGCAGGTTGATCAGCGAAGGCGGCTGCCCGCCGATAGACAGTAAGCGGTTTCCGGCTGAATCGAGCCTGGGAACCGAGGACAGTAATCCGACGGTGTACGGCATTTGGGGTTTGTAGAACAGGTCGTGCAGTCCGGCCTTTTCCACAATTCGCCCGCCGTACATGACCACAATTTCATCGGCCATGTCGGCAACGATTCCTAGGTCGTGTGTGATCAAGATGATCGCCGTGTTGAACTCTGCTTGAAGTTCAGCCAAAAGTTCAAGGATTTGAGCCTGAACCGTGACGTCGAGGGCTGTTGTTGGTTCATCGGCAATTAAGAGTTCCGGACCATTAATGAGCGCCATCGCGATCATCACACGTTGACGCATACCGCCGGAAAGTTGATGGGGATAGTCCTCAAGACGCTGCTCCGGGTTGGAGATCCCCACCTTGTTCAGCATTCGCAAGGCTTCAGCCTTAGCTTCCTTTTTGGACACCTTGTGATGCGCGTGCACGGCCTCTGCAAGCTGACTTCCGATTTTGTAGAAGGGGTGCAGTGATGAGAAAGGATCCTGGAAAATCATGGCCATCTCGTTGCCCCGCATAGAGCGCAGCTTTTCTTCTGAAGCCGTGACAATATCGATTCCATCAAGTTCGATCCGACCGGTAACGGTGGTTCCGCGACCGGTGTGCAGCGCCATAATTGCTTGGGAGGTAACGCTTTTCCCTGAGCCGGACTCTCCCACAATTGCCAGAGTCTTACCACGCTCGACATTAAAGGAGACCCCGTCAACGGCTTTGACGGTTCCGTCCTCGGTGGAAAAAGAGACTTGCAGATCTGAGACGGATAGGAACGTCATGCCAGCCTCACCCTCGGGTCGATAACCGCGTACAAAAGGTCAACCACGATGTTCGCAACCACGATGAACGTGCCGGCAACCAGGACGGTGGCGGTGATGACCGCAAGGTCTGAATCAACTACTGCTTGAACAGCCAGCTTCCCAACTCCGGGAAGACTGAAAATGCTCTCAGTGATAATTGCACCACCGAGTAAGCCCGCGAGATCAAGGCCGGCAGCGGTAACAATGGGTGTCAACCCAGCGCGCAAGGCGTGTTTGCGAATGACGGTTCCTTCGCGCAATCCTTTTGCCCGAGCTGTGCGGATGTAGTCCTCGCTATAGGTTTCAAGAAGCTGATTTCGCGTCAGGCGAATATAGAAAGCCATGTACACCAATGCGAGGGTGATCCACGGCAGGATCATGGTTTGTAAAAACTGCACCGGGTCTTCAAGTGGTGACACGTAATTGGGATAGGGCAGCCACTGCCACCTGATCACCACGAAGAACAGGAGCAGGAGTCCGATGAAAAACGATGGGAATGAGTAACCAACGAGTGCTGAACCAAGTACGAGACGCTCCTGAATTCGGCCGCGACGACGCGAGGCGTAAATCCCGAGCAAAACTCCGGGGATCAGCCACAGCAGGAACGCTCCGAGTGAGAGCCAGATGGTGACAGGTAGTGCTTTGAGAATTAACGGTGTGACCGCTTCACCCTTGCGGAACGAATAGCCCAAACACGGGACGTCGCACTTGAAGGTTGCAGTTCCTGAACCGTAGGTGCGTCCAAAGAAAATTCCCTTGATGAACTCGAAGTATTGAACGTAGAGAGGTTGATCCAGACCAAGGCGAATTCGGTTCGCAGCAATGACCTGAGGGTTACACGACTTGCCGCACGTGAGCGCAGCCGGATCAGCCGGAAGCGCGTTGAACACGAGGAACGTGACGATACTGAGCAAGATCAGGATCAGAATGCCGGTGAGTATCCGGCGAATCACGTAGGCGGCCATGAATTAATCCTTCAAGGAATTGTTGTTCGAAAGAATTAGAAAAGATCAGCATGAAGCGGTGAAGTGGGGTCCGCCAATGGCGG
>CAMAVT010000105.1 GCA_945861775.1 Bifidobacterium breve | reverse complement strand
GCTGGACTGGCAATCTTCCTGAGCCTGTTCGTGATGTCACCTGTTCTCACCGTGGTGAACACGGATGCACTGCAGCCCTACCTTGATGGGTCAATCAGTTTTGGTGAGGCATTCGATCTTGGTCGCATCCCACTCCAGGAGTTCATGCTGGCGAATACCCGCCCAGAGGAACTGGCCCTCATGGTCCAAGTCTCAAATGAACCCCCACCCGCCACACCCGCCGATGTTTCACTCACCACATTGGTGCCCGCGTTCATTCTTTCCGAACTACGTGCAGCTTTCATTATTGGGTTTGTGATTTTCCTGCCCTTTTTGATCATCGACATGGTGGTCAGCTCAGGCCTGATGTCGGTCGGCATGATCATGCTCCCGCCTGTTTTGGTGTCTCTGCCATTCAAACTTCTGCTCTTCGTCTTAGTTGACGGGTGGGCTCTCATTATTTCCTCGGTTGTTGGAAGTTACGCGTAGGTGAATGAATGAATGAAACCTTTGTAGTCGAACTTTCCGTTCAGTTCATGTGGACGGCAGCTTTGCTGGCTGCGCCGATCTTGCTCACCGCTTTGCTCGTGGGCTTGGCCGTTTCACTCTTCCAGGGACTTACCAGCCTCCAAGACCAGACCCTGTCTTTTGTCCCCAAGATCATTGCGGTGGGAGTCGCGCTGGTGTTGGCAGCCGGATGGATGGTCCAGACCCTGTTGGGATTTACCCGCGAGGCTTTCGGGCTCATTCCCAGTTTGCTCGGTTGAGGACCCCGCGTGTTTGAACTGGGAGTCACGACCGAACAAATAATGGCCTTCCTGCTGGTGTTCGCGCGTGTAGGCGCTTGGGTGTGGCTTACCCCTCCATTTGGTGGCGGCTTCCTTCCGCCATTGGTGCGGATCATGGCGGGGCTAGCATTTTCCATCCCCATGACTCCCAGCGCAATTGCGTCTTCAGGGGGGATCTCCCTGGATCCGGTAAACCTTTTGCTCCAGTTCGCCCTTCAGGTGGTCATTGGAGTTGCTCTTGGCTTGGTATGCCTCACTTTGATATCCGCCGTGCAATCTGCGGGCGCACTCATTGACGTTGCCAGCGGATTCTCGCTTGCGGCAGCCTACGATCCCCTGCAGCAGCAACAGAGTGCGGTTATTAGCCGGGTTTATCAGCTTTTGGCGGGCGTGCTGCTCCTTGTTTCGGGTGCATATCTCATTTTGTTCGCCGGGTTCGCGAAAACCTTTGAGGTTCTGCCCATTGGCAACGGCCTAAGTCTTGATGCGACCGCCTCAACTTTGACGAGCGCCCTGAGCGTTGGTTTTGTCGCTATTTTGCAGATCGCCGGTCCCATCATTGCCGTTCTCCTCTTGGCTGATATCGGGCTTGGCCTGCTGACCCGGGTGGCACCTACCATCAACATCTTCGTACTGAGCTTCCCCGTAAAGATCGGCCTGACCCTGCTGCTGGTGGGGGTTGCCATTCCTCAGTTAACCCCGATGATCGCTGGTCTGACGGACTCATCCGTTGATGCCATGCGTGGAATTGTCGGGGGGTGAGGCATGGCAAAGAGTGATTCCGCTGCCAAAACCGAACAGCCGACCCCGAAAAAGCTCAAGGACGGGGTCAAACAGGGCCAGGTGGCACGTTCGGCCGACATAGCAGCCTGGACCGGGCTCCTCGCCCTGACCGTGATCCTTCCATTCATGATTGAACTATTGACCGAGCAACTCACCGCCTTGCTTGCCATGCTCCCCGATATAGCGGAGGAACCAACCCCAGAGCGCTTGGGGAGTATCGCTTTGCCCGCGGTATTCGCCATTTCACTTCTCATAATTCCTTTTCTGTTGGTGATCCTGCTCGTTACCCAAATCTCAGGCTGGATCCAGGGCGGCGCTCGTCCTTATCTCTCACGAATAGCGCCGAAGGGCCGAAAGATCAGTCCCCAACAAAATGCGAAGCGGATCCTAGGCACTCAGGGCCTATGGGAATTGGCCAAGCAGATCCTTAAGACCACCGCAATCGGCTTGGTGCTCTGGCTGGTCATCACCCGAACCGTTGAAATAATCTTCGGCTCAGGCTTACTCCCGCTCTCCGTGCTGACCCAGACCACCGCTTCCGAGGGGATTCGATTGGTGCAGGCCGTGGTCGCGACTGGTCTGTTGATCGCGATCGCGGACTATTTGGTGAGTAAAAATAGGGTCCGCAAGGAACTCATGATGTCTATGCGAGAGGTCAAAGAGGAGTTCCGCCAGTCAGAGGGTGACCCGTTGCTCCGAGCTTTCGTCCGACGTAGAGCGATGGAGATCTCGAGAAACCGGATGATGGCCGATGTCGCAACGGCGGACCTCGTTCTGGTCAACCCGACCCACATCGCCGTGGCCATCAAGTACACCCAGCACCTCGGGGCCCCACGAATCGTGGCGAAGGGTGCCGGGGTGATTGCAACCCGAATCCGTGAACTCGCCGCGGAGAACCGGGTCCCGCTCATAGAGGACATTCCTCTAGCCCGAACCTTGTACCGCAACTGTGAGGTGGGTTCGGAGATCCCCACCGAGCTCTTCACGGCCGTGGCTCGGGTCCTTGCCTTCGTCATGAGCCTTAAGCGGCGAGGGGCACCCACCGGCATGCATAGTTCCCGTGAAGTAGACCAACTGATTCCCCTCTAGAGAAATCATTAAGTGAGGCCTCCGGCGTCCGATAGACCAATTGCCAGGATGGCAGGTAATCCCATGGATGGTTTTCCCGATGACAGGGGTATCTGTGCGGAGATTTAACTGGTCTCAGTTCGCGTTGCCGATCGCCATTGTCTTTGTCATCGTGATGTTGATCGTCCCCCTTCCCCCTCCTGTACTTGATCTGCTGATTGTCTTCAATATCGCAGCCGCCCTGGTCATCCTTCTTGTCGCCATTTATGTGCGCAAGCCCCTCGAATTCGCAACTTTCCCCGCCCTCCTGCTTATTGCTACGCTCTTCCGGCTCGGCCTGAATGTGAGCGTCACACGTCAGATCCTGGTTAATGGTCACGCAGGCTCGGTAGTCGAGGCTTTCGGTAGTTTCGTCATCGGCGGATCACTCATCGTTGGTCTGGTCATCTTCCTCATTCTTATCGTCATTCAATTCATCGTGGTCACTAAAGGTGCGGAGCGCGTCGCTGAGGTTGGCGCCCGATTCACCCTCGATGCCATGCCCGGAAAGCAGATGGCCATCGATGCTGATCTGAATGCGGGTCTTATTGACGACACGGAGGCCCGTCGCAGACGAGCTGAAGTGGCTGCGGAAGCAGACTTCTACGGAGCCATGGACGGTGGTTCAAAGTTCGTCAAAGGTGACGCAATCGCCGCAATCTTCATTACGATCATCAACCTTTTCGGCGGCATTGCCATCGGTATTGTCCAAAATGGCATGAGTTTCAGCGAGGCAATCAGCACCTACAGCCTCCTCACCGTGGGTGACGGACTCACAGCGCAGATCCCGGCTTTGATGCTCGCGGTGGCAACAGGTCTCATGGTGACTCGTGCCGCTACGGAAGGCAACATGTCCTCCGATGTCATGAAACAGTTCGCGGTGCAGCGACGCGCGTTGACATTCGGTGGCATCGGTATTGCTTCCCTAGCGATTATTCCCGGCATGCCCGCACTGCCTTTTCTCATCATTGGTGGTGGGTTGATTCTGATCGGAAGACGACTTGCCCGCACCGAACGAGCCGTCGACAAAAAAGCACTCGAGGGTGCAGTCGATCGCCCTGCGCTTCCCGCTGGCAAGCCGTTGCCGGATAGTCCGGAGGGAATCGTTATGGACCTGCAGGTCGACGCACTTGAACTTGGTCTGAGCTACGACATCATTGATTTGGTTGACCCAAATGTGGGCGGGGATCTGCTTGTCCGAGTGAAGGCCCTCCGCCGCAAGCTCGCCATGGAGCTTGGTCTAGTTCTCCCAACGGTCCGTACGCGGGATGACACAGATTTGCCACTGGCCACCTACCGAATTCGTTTGCACGGAGTGGAAGTTGCTCGCGGGCAGGCTCCCCCCGGACATGTTCTTGTCATTGGCGACAACATGGAAGACCTACCCGGCGAGGACACCAAAGAACCAGTATTTGGCCTTGATGCTCGTTGGGTGCCTGTTGCATTCCAGCGCCAAGCCGAACTTATGGGTGCAACGGTGATTGATCGTGCATCGATCATTACAACCCACCTCGCTGAAACCGTACGCAAGCATGCAGCTGAACTTCTTTCGCGCGAAGACGTCAAGATGCTGGTCGACTCTCTACGGAAAACACACCCATCCGTTGTTGAAGAACTCACTCCTGCTCAGGCATCCCTTGGAGAAATCCAACGAGTCCTTCAGGGTCTGCTCAAAGAACGCGTTGCAATTCGAGACCTTTCTCGCATCTTTGAAGCCATGTCGGCGTCGATCCGGGCTGGACATCAGGGGACGGAAGCACTCGTCGAGTCCGCCCGCGAGGTGTTGGGGTCAGCGATCAGTTCACAGACCGCGATGGAGGGCACCCTTCACGTGATCACATTGGATCCAACTTTTGAACAAGGACTTCTCGCAGCTTCGCGTGCGGGACAAGAAGGTCAAGTGTTGGCAATTGATGCAACGGTCCTCACCCGAATGAGTACCGACATTGGACGCCTAGTTGATGAAGCCGAAGAAGCCGGAATATCGCCAGTTTTGATTTGTGCAAGCCAGTTACGGGCGCCTCTGTACCGACAGTTGCGTCATGAATTCCCCAGACTTCCCATTCTGTCTTATTCAGAATTGGGTGGACCAATTGATATCCAAACAGTAGGAGTGGTTGGCAATGAGCCTGCGAATGTTGCTTGAAGGACCTGACCTTAAAGGCATACTGCGTGAAGTAGAAGCGAACTACGGTCGCGACTTCCACGTGATTCAAGCCGAACAGGTGCGCTCCGGTGGTGTGGGTGGATTCTTCACCAAACAACACTACGAAGTGACCGTTGAGATAAGTAATCCCCGCGTGGCGGCCGGCATCAGTGCCCAACCCCAGACACCGGGAATGTCCCTCAATGAATTAGCGACCCGGAGCCAAAACGATCAAGCGGCGGCATCCACCCAGGATTGGGCGCGCGACCTACTAGAAAAAGCGCGAGCCCTCAACGCCCCAGAGGCTCTCTACGGTGTCGGATCAGATCCAATTGCAACTACCGACGAAGTAGATCCTGACGCCAGCAGTTGGAGTGATCTCACCACACGTTCCGGCAAGGGTCGCAAGTTCCGACTCAAGCTTCGCAACAAGAAGTCATCTCGTGCCAAAGGTAACGACCGACCCAGTCGGACTGCTCCCGCGAGCATTGAGCAGCAGAAACGACTGCAGGATCTTTTGACCCACGGGCCACTCATCGAAGATCAACCCGCAGCCGCGCTTCCTACACCCGTTGAAGATGACGATGACGATTTTTATGATCTTCCACCTGCAGCTCGCCTTGTCGCACAGATGGACGGTTCCTCAGAGTTGATGCGTGAACCCAAGCAAGAGCAGCCAGTGATCGTGTCGAAAGATGTTAAAGAAGTAATCGCGGGAGTGAAAATCTCAACCCCCGACCCCCTCCCTCTCGTAGGTGAGCGCTCGGGTGACATTTGTGGACCCGAAAGTGAAGCGTATTGGCGAGTGCAGATCGGGGATCAAATCAAAGCCCAGCGGGACAAGGTGGAAGATTTCTATTCACGCCGCGGCCCCATTGGCACCGAAGAAGCTCGCAGAATTCAAATTTTTGCCATGGCTGAAACAATTGCCCGCACACTGCCCACCATGCCCACCAAGCCAGCAAAAGCTCCTGCGAAAAGCAACCCCGTTTTAACCCAAACTACCGAACCTGTAGTGACGGCACCGAAAGTTGCAGCAACGAAGCCGGCTAAGCATTCCCTGAAGTTTCAGGCACCAGATTTTGAACCCGTAACGCACGCGAGCACACCAATTCCTCAAGGCATCCCGACTTCAGCAGGTGAGGTGCTCGTGCTGATCGGAGATGTTCACGAGGCTTATGAACAGGCGTGCGCCATCATGGAGGTTGCCGATTGCGGGGGAATCGATGTTCTGGCGATCACACCATCGGGGCTTTCGGTTCCCGGTGTTGACCCCGAAGATCACTTCCGTCATTCCTGTGCAGACGAAGTCTTTGACCTTGCTCGCAGATCAGATGTGCCGACTATCGTGATTGTGCACGCGCCCTTCCCCATTGGTAATGACGATCTCGAACGAGTTCGAATTGTGAAGGCAATCGAAGCCCTTGAAACCCCGCATGTGTGGGCCATCGTGGACGCATCACACGCAATCTCTTCCCTTGGCCGCTGGACCCAATGCTTTGGGCACATCTCTGCACTCGCGGTTGTCAACGCAAAAGAGCCTCGGAATCCTCAAACTCTGCGGGCTCTCGGCATCCCTATCGTTTTCATGGACGGGCAGCCATGCCTTGAGGACAGTGAAGAAATTACCAGCCCCGCCGCTTCCCCTGCAGTGGAGCAGATTGCTAGCATTTCAGTCTGATGATTGCTTACATCCCACTCGCCATGGTCATCGCCCTGATCTTTAGTGCGGGCGGATTGTGGAGTGCGTTTACGGACTCCGAAGTTGATCTGGGCGGAGTACTGGGACAGTTTTTGTTGCTCACGGCCGTGATGGTGGTAGTGCTTAACATCATCAACCGCACCCTGGCTCGCTACCTTGACCACCCGAAGATTGACCTGATTGCGCAAGGTGCAGAGCGCTTGTCAAAGCCCACGGTAATAGTTGGGGAAGCTGTCGTTACTCCCACCGAAACAGCCGAAGCGGTTGAAACAGTTAACGCCCTGGAAGCAGGATCGGATCGCTAGTTAGCGATCTACGCCATCAGTCCTGAAATATCGGGTGGGATGTCGGCTGCACATTCCTCAAGTGCATCAAGGGGAACATGATCCAGTGCTGCTTCGTTTGTGGCGGCCAGAATCACCGGTGCTTTAACGCCCGCTTCATAGGATTGCAGCCAACGCCCAGCACACACTCCCCATCGATCCCCCGGTACCAAACCGGGAAACCCGTATTGCGGCATTGGCGTAATCAAATCATTACCCACCGAGCGCTGATGTTCCAAGAATTCCGCGCTCACAACCGCGCAGACCGTATGTGAACCAAAATCATCGGCACTCGTATTTGTGTATCCGTCTCGAAAAAAACCTGTTAGTGGCTCAATACTGCAAATTTCAAGAGCTTCACCGTGCACATTTCGTTGTTCCATGTTCAAAGAGTAGAACGAGGCTGACCCACACGCAGGTCGCCCATACCGAAGAAACTAAAATCCATGAAGTACGCGGGCGTAGCTCAGTGGTAGAGCGCTAGCTTCCCAAGCTAGATATGCGGGTTCGATTCCCGTCGCCCGCTCCGGAAAAGTTCGTTCGCGAGTTGCAGTGGCGACCTGGGAAGAAGGACGCGTTAATTGTAACCGGTGCCTGTCGGTTGTTGGCCGCTATTGTTTTGGTCATGAGTTTTCTTCGCGTGCGCATGACCCTTGCCCTTCTAGTTGCCTTCGTAACCATTGCGAGTGGTTCAACAGCAGTTAACGCTGCTCCAGATTCTTTGCGTGGTGACGGTAAGGCACTTGTGCGTATTGATGCACCAAAAATTAAGGTTGAAAAAATCGCCGAGAATCAATACAGGATTACGCTGCCCGCATCCGCTAAGGGCCAGTGGTTGGGAACCCGTAACAAGACGCTCATGATCGGCGCACTCACTGCCCGAGACCTTGTCAACGGATGGTCATCACTCGGATATAAGAGTGACACCACGGTTGCGGCAACCTTGAAGTGGAAGCCGGCTGGTGCCAAAGTACAGTTCATCCCCGCACAAGTCACCCGAGCGAAGAAGCTTGCCGATGGGCGCACAATGTTCGAAGTGACGTCTGAACTCCCTCTTCCACCACAACTCACCGACGCGAGCCTTAACCTTGCGCGGGCGTCAGGCCCTTCTCAGCGTTCTTATTACCCCCTGAACCAAACATATTCTTTTACTGATGACGTCCGTATGCTGTCTGTGATTCAGGGAGATCAAGGTCCCATCGGAGAAACCTTGCAGAGCACACAATCAGGCACTTGCTGGAAGACAACACTCATTTCAAGCGCCACTATCAATGTTTCTTGTAATGGGACTAGTGTTTCTGGCTCATTGAATAATACCTACACAACTGAGGGAGCCTTTTTTACTTCAGCACTTGTGATCTTCAACGGCACTCTCGGCGTCAACGGTTTAAAAATGAGTTACAGCGCCACGATCGCCACGTGGACCCCGCAGGACTGTGCTACCTGCGGAAACTACGACGTAACATAACGGTGCATTTGCGCACCTCCAATCCAGTCTTGGTAATCCTCCACCCCTTCTTCTTTTCTGCTTTTTGTCTTTCGTCCTTTGAATCCAAGGGCAGCTTTTTCACTCGGAACTTTGTCGGCAGAGATAACCCGGTTCACAATGTTCAAGGTGGAAAATGAACACCCCTGCACGCACGCCGGTATGGGCTCAAGACCTTCGAATTACCTCAGAAATTTCCCTGATCCCATTGAATTTTTCAGCTAGTGGTTTTAATATCTGTCAAATTAACCCTTGGGAGAGCACATGCGGGTACATCGGATTGGATTTCTAGCTG
>CAMAVT010000104.1 GCA_945861775.1 Bifidobacterium breve | reverse complement strand
TGATAGCGGCAATCAATTTCACTACTACCGAATCACCGAAGATGGTCGTATTTTATTTGGGGGCTACGACGCGCTCTACCATGGCAAAGGCGGCGTCAAGCCGGAGTTTGACTCAGACCTTGACTCATTCGCTCGGCTTGCAGACCATTTTGTACAAACGTTCCCACAGCTCGCCGATGTTAATTTCACTCATGGTTGGGGAGGTGCGATTGATACCTGCTCGCGATTCAGTGCCTTCTGGGGCAAAGCGCATGGGGGCAAAACTGTTTATGTTGCCGGTTTCACCGGGCTTGGAGTGGGGGCGTCACGTTTTGCCGCACTCACGTCCTTGGACCTTTTGCAGGGACGGGATACGCAGCGAACTCAATTGCAGATGGTTAAGACAAAGCCGCTCCCCTTTCCACCAGAGCCATTTCGCCACTGGGTGATTGCGTGGACCATAAAGTCATTGCAAAAAGCCGATCGAGAAAGTGGAAAACGTAATTTGTGGTTGCGTTTGCTTGACTCACTAGGTCTTGGTTTCGATTCCTGAGAGTAGGGTGAGAACATGGCACGATACGGCAGTCAGTTTGGTCCCAATTACACCTTTTTAGGTGTGCCCGAATGCGATCTTGACGACCGCGCCAGTTATACCGACGCCGATGTCGTGATAGTTGGTGCGCCCTTTGACGGTGGAACGTCTTATCGGGCCGGAGCGCGCTTTGGTCCGCAGGCACTGCGGGCGGCCTGTTATTTGGAGCACGATGGCAGCAGGCCATCACTTGCAATGCGGGTTGACGGTTTGAAGGATTTAAAAGTTGTTGATGCCGGCGATGTCGAGTTGTATAGCGGTGACGCGGCTCGATCATGTGCTGACCTTGAAGTTGAAATTGAGAAAATTGCGCGCTCCGGAGCAATCCCAATTGTGCTCGGCGGTGACCACACAATTACTTGGCCTGATGCAACGGGCGTGGCGCGGGCACATGGTTGGGGAAGAATTGGGGTAATTCATTTTGATGCACACGCTGATACCGGTGACATCTCTTTCGGTTCGCTCATTGGCCACGGTCAACCGATGCGGAGGTTAATTGAATCGGGCGCTGTTCGAGGAGACCGATTCCTGCAAATAGGTTTGCGAGGCTATTGGCCCGAACCGGAAACTCTCAACTGGATGGCCGAACAAGGAATGCGTTCCTATGAGATGACGGAAATTGTTTCTCGCGGCCTCAGTGAATGTCTGACTCAGGCGTGCGAAATCGCGATGGAGGATTGCGATGGAATTTTTCTCAGTGTCGACATTGATGTGTGTGACCCCGGACATGCTCCGGGGACCGGTACGCCCGAACCGGGTGGTCTCAGTGGGCGAGAATTACTCGACGCAGTTCGCAGGATTTGTTATGAACTCCCGGTTGTCGGCATGGATATTGTTGAAGTATCTCCACCATTTGACCACGCTGACATCACAGCACTTTTGGGTAATCGCGTTGTGTTAGAGGCCCTCAGTGCAATTGCCCGGCGTCGCAAGGATCAACGGGATGGAACGACATGGGATCCCTCGCAGCCATTGCTCAGCGGTCGGATTCCAGGGGAGTAAGTTGAGTTTTCCGGTTAGGCCGTTGCTTCAAATGCCGCTTCAAGAATTCCGAGTGCCTCTTCCAATAGTGGGACCGGAATCGTTAATGGGGGTAGGAATCTAAATACGTTGCCGTAGGTGCCCGCTGTCAGAGTCACTACTCCGTGCTGGTGGCAGTACTTGTTGAGCGCTGTGGTTCTGGCTGCATCGGGTTCCATCGTGCCGGGCTTGACGAGTTCAATAGCAATCATTGCGCCTCGACCGCGAATATCACCAATAGTCGGGTGATTAATTTGCATAGCGGCCAGACGTGGCAACATGATCGCTTCAATATCTTTAGCGATTTGACGGGCATCGTGATCTTGCATCCACGCCATGGAGCCAAGGGCTGCTGCGCAGGCAACAGGATTTCCGCCATAGGTGCCACCCAGGCCACCTGCATGCACCGAGTCCATGATTTCGGCGCGCCCGGTAACAGCAGCGAGCGGCATTCCGCCGGCAATCCCCTTCGCAGTGGTGATTAAGTCGGGAACAACACCTTCGAATTCACTGGCAAACCAATCGCCCGTGCGAGCGAATCCGGACTGGATCTCGTCTGCAACGAAAACAATTCCATTTGCATGTGCGTAATCAGCCATGGCCTTGAAGTATCCGGGTGCCGGGACGATAAAACCTCCTTCACCCAAGATTGGTTCAATGACAATTGCGGCGATATTGGTTGCGCCAATTTCCTTTTCCATGCGCGAGATGGCCCATGCAGCAACTTCTGGGCCACCGTGAGGACCATCGTGGAAGGGATTCGAGACGGGAACCCGATAAATTTCAGGCGCGAATGGGCCGAAAGAGTGCTTATACGGCATGTTTTTTGCTGTCATGCCCATTGTGAGATTGGTACGTCCGTGGTACCCATGTTCAACAACAACAACAGCTTGTCGACCAGTGAAAGCACGTGCAATTTTTACCGCATTTTCAACTGCTTCGGCTCCCGAGTTAAACAGTGCACTTCGCTTTTCATGATCTCCCGGCGTGAGTCGGTTGAGGACTTCACAGACTTCGACGTAACCTTCATAGGGAGTGACCATAAAACACGTGTGTGTGAAGTTGGCAACCTGTGCTGCAACTCGACTAGCCACTTCGGGATTTGCGTTACCAACAGTGGTTACAGCAATACCTGAACCCATGTCAATGAGCGAGTTCCCGTCTGCGTCAATAAGAATTCCACCGCCAGCCTTGGTGATAAAAACGGGGAGGCCAATGCCCACACCGGCTGAGACCGCGTTCTCTTTTCGAGCCAAAAGCGCTAGGGAACGAGGACCGGGAAGCTCAGTGATCACATTGCGCTCTTGAATTACTCCGTTAATTACTCGCTCGGCGGCAATGGTCATTGATGTTCCTCTGATGAGTGGTTGTTATTGTCATTTTACCCCAGCATAGGGGTGATTCTGTGCTGGTGAGATAGCTGACCTTCTAAACTGTTGTTGTGAGCCAGCCCCGCATCGAACCTATTCGAGTCGTGATTCTCGGCAGCACTGGTTCAATTGGGGTTCAGGCTTTGGAGATCATTGCCCGGAACCCAGATCAGTTCACGGTCGTCGGATTATGCGCAACGGGTGCGAATGCTCAAGCATTGGCGAAGGCAGCTCTCGAATTTGACGTGGAAGTTATTGGGGTGACTTTAGGCACCTGCGCTCAAGACGTACAGATGCATTTATTTGCGGGTGCTCAGGAACGTGGATTTTCCCAAGGGGAGCACCGACTTCCTGAACTAGTTATCGGTCCCGATGCCCCAGAGCAGTTGGCTCGAATGGATGCGGACATTGTGCTCAATGCAATTGCCGGTGCGGCGGGGCTGAAAGCGACACTGGCAACCCTTTCGGCAGGTACCAAGCTCGCACTTGCGAATAAGGAATCCCTGATTATCGGTGGGGATCTGGTGAAAAACATATCCTTTCCCGGGCAGATTATTCCGGTTGATTCCGAACATTCGGCGATTGCACAGTGCTTACTTGCAGGGAAAAGATCCGAAGTTCGTAAACTCATAATTACTGCTAGCGGTGGTCCATTTCGCGGGAAAAGTGCATCAGAGTTGGAGCAGGTTGGTATTGCCGATGCACTGGCGCACCCCACCTGGAAGATGGGCCCACTTGTCACCATTAATTCTGCAACTTTGGTGAATAAAGGTTTGGAAGTGATCGAGGCGCATCTGTTATTTGATATTGCCTTCAACAACATTGAAGTAACCGTTCACCCACAGTCAGTGGTCCATTCAATGGTGGAGTTTGTCGATGGGTCAACGATCGCACAGGCAAGTCCGCCGGATATGCGAATCCCCATTGCGTGGGGTTTGTCTGCAGGTCGCGAGTTGTTCCGAGTCGCCGATGCAGCCCCCGCATGCGATTGGAAGAGTGTCGCAACCTGGGAGTTCATGCCGTTAGACGAAGTAGTTTTCCCGGCAGTCGCACTCGCCAGGGTTGCCGGGGAAGCCGGTGGCACCGCCCCGGCAGTTTTCAATGCTGCAAATGAGAGTGCGGTTGCCGCGTTTTTAGCCGGGGAGATCTCTTTCACGTCAATTGTTAGCCACATTGAACGGGTCTTGCACTCACATTTGGCCGGATCAAGCCACGAAGAACGGGGAAGTCTCTATGTGTCAGGGAACGCACTTACACTGGAAGACGTCCTAGCTGCCGAGAGTTGGGCACGCGAGCAACGACCAGGCAACTGAGCGGTACTGAAAGGGAGTGAACATGCTGGAAGTAGTCGGAATTGTTCTCTTCGCACTGCTCATTGGCCTTTCAATTGCCCTACATGAAGTTGGCCATCTTGTTCCCGCCAAGAAATTCGGGCTGCGTGTTCCCGACTACATGGTGGGTTTCGGTCCGACAATATGGTCAAAGGTTCGTGGCGAGACACGTTATGGAATTAAGGCAATTCCATTAGGCGGCTATATCAGGATGGTCGGGATGCTCCCGCCAGCCAAAGATGATCCCGAAGGCCGATCCCGCTCCATGTCAACCGGCCGGTTCGCAACGTTGGTCGCTCAGGCAAGAAAAGCCTCATTTGATGAAGTGCTTCCCGGTGATGAGAAACGCCTGTTTTATAAGTTACCCGTCCACAAGCGCGTGATCATCATGCTCGGTGGCCCGGTCATGAACCTTTTCCTAGCATTCTTTTTATTCACGATCATTTTGGTCGGAATTGGTTTGCCACAGCCATCCCTAACGGTAGCGGCTGTTGTGCCGTGCACACCGACGGTGTTGCAGCCCACGGGTGAATCATTGCCTTCTGGTGTCTGCCCGGAGGGAACCGTTACGACCCCAGCCGCTCAAGCAGGATTGCAGCCAGGTGATGAAATTGTGTCGGTTGGTAATCAAAGCGCGACCACCTGGGAAAGCGTGACCGAATGGATATTGGTTAACCCAAATGTTGAGACCACACTTGTTGTCAACCGCGGTGAAGGACAATTGGCGCTACCTCTGGCAGTTGCCGAGGTAACGCGCCCGGTCTATGACGAAAATGGTCGCGAGACCGGTGAGAGTCAAACGGTGGGCTTTCTCGGTTTGCGACCTACGGTGGAATATGAACGCCAATCCATAACAACTGTGCCGGGGTTCATGTGGGACATCACCGTTCGATCGGTTGAGGCCTTAATTTCGTTACCCGTGCGACTGTACGAGCTAGTTACCGAAACGTTGATTGGCGGCCAAGAGAGAGCGTTAGACGGTCCGGTCTCAGTCGTTGGCGTTAGTCGCCTTGGCGGTGAGATTGCCAGCATGGATTCCCCAATCACTGCCAAAGTTGCAACATTTCTTGGGCTTGCGGCATCGTTAAACCTTTTTCTCTTCCTTTTTAACTTGATCCCTGTTCTCCCACTTGATGGAGGACACGTCGCCGGAGCGTTGTATGAAGGTATCAAGCGCGAGTGGGCCAGGTTTAGGGGCAAGCCCGACCCTGGACCGGTTGACACTGCCCGTTTGCTTCCCGTGGCATACGTGGTCGCCATTGCACTTGTCGCCATGGGGGTTATCGTGATTTGGGCAGATTTGGTCAAGCCCATCTCGCTTGGCTAGCCATTAGGGCTGATAATGGGGGAGTGAGCATTGACCTTGGACTTCCTGCGCCCCCACCGATGATTGTCGAACCTAGGCGCAAGACCCGGCAGTTGATTCTCAAGCACCACTTGAAGCCGCTTGCTGTGGGCGGTGGCGCCCCTGTCAGTGTGCAGTCAATGTGCACAACCTTGACGGCCGATGTTGACAGCACTCTGCAGCAGATTGCCGAGTTGACGGCGGCCGGCTGTGAGGCAGTCCGGGTCGCTGTGCCTAGTCAAGATGATGCGGACGCATTGGCTCAGATCGCGAAAAAGTCGGGAATTCCCGTTATCGCTGATATTCATTTTCAACCAAAGTATGTCTTCGCCGCTATTGATGCTGGCTGTGCTGGCGTTCGGGTCAATCCAGGAAATATTAAGAAATTTGATGACAAGGTCAGTGAAATTGCTAAAGCGGCTTTGGACTCAAAGACACCGATCCGCATTGGAGTAAATGCGGGATCACTGGATCCGCGACTGTTGGAGAAATATGGCAAAGCAACGCCGGAAGCTCTTGTGGAATCCGCACTTTGGGAAGCCTCATTATTTGAAGAACATGGTTTCGGTGATATCAAGATCTCGGTGAAACATCACGATCCGGTGATCATGATGAAGGCGTACATGCTCCTGTCAGAACAGTGCGACTATCCATTGCACTTGGGTGTTACAGAAGCAGGGCCTACTTTCCAAGGAACGATCAAATCAGCGGTTGCCTTCGGCGGACTACTTTCCCGCGGAATCGGCGACACTATTCGGGTGTCTTTATCAGCTCCACCGGTTGAGGAAATCAAAGTTGGCATTGGAATTTTGGAGTCCTTGAATCTGCGCCAGCGTGGTCTAGAGATTGTTTCCTGTCCGTCATGTGGCAGGGCTCAAGTCGATGTGTACACACTCGCTGAGCAGGTGGCCGCAGGCCTTGAAGGCCTTGACGTTCCACTTCGGGTTGCGGTGATGGGCTGCGTTGTTAATGGACCAGGTGAAGCACGCGAAGCCGACCTCGGCGTGGCTTCGGGCAATGGCAAAGGACAAATTTTTGTCAAAGGCGAAGTGATCAAGACTGTCCCCGAGTCTCAGATTGTGGAAACCTTGATCGAAGAAGCAATGAAATTAGCTGAATCCATGGACACTAAAGGTGAACCATCGGTCGTTACGGTGTAGTGAATTGCTATGACCATTACTGAACGTGAAAGGACCGTGGGGTTTCATCCCGGGGTGGTTCGAAGCATCACTGCAGAAGAATTTCCACAGGCCCTTGCCTTGGCGCGGAAAAATCCATCGGTTAACGGTTTTGTCATTAGTCGGATCGAAGCTGCGCTCGTAGATCACTGGCGACTCGGCGGGGCACTGTGGGGGTTTTTCACAGGAGAGAACATCCAGAGCATGCTGTTTGTGGGTGCAAACATCATGCCTGTAGGTACAGATACATCAGCACGTAGTGCGTTTGCCGCTGAACTCATTCGGGCTGGGCGGCGAAGCTCTTCAATCCTTGGTGAATCAGACCAAGTTCGTGATTTGTGGCAGGGCATAGAGACCTACTGGGGTAAAGCCCGTGATGTCCGGGAGAACCAACCTTTTTTGCAGATAGACAGCGACCCCATGTGCACCATAGACAACAGGGTGCGAAGGGTAGTTGCAAGTGAATTGGATCTACTTTTCCCCGCATGTGTTGACATGTTCACCGAAGAGGTGGGCGTATCCCCGGTGGCAAATGGTGGAGAATTTCAGTACCGGAGAAGGATTGCTGAAGTAATCGATTCGGGCATGGCATTCGCAGTGATCGAGAATGGACGTGTTCTTTTTAAGACAGAAGTGGGATTTTCGACAGAAGACGTTGCACAACTGCAAGGCGTGTGGGTTAACCCCAGTTTGAGGGGACAAGGTTTGGCGGTCCCCGCGCTTGCTGCCACAATTGTTGAGATTCGGGCATCGTGTGCACAGACCGTGAGCCTTTATGTCAATGATTTCAATATTCCTGCTCGCAAGACGTATGAGCAGGTGGGTTTCAAGCAGGTGGCAACATTTGCAACCGTGTTGTTTTAGCCTCACCGAAATAGCTGCCTCTTTGGCCACTATTCTTCTAGAGTCAAACGCATGCTCCTGTCGTACAAGTGAAACAGCTAAACAAGTGAAATTGAGGTCATTGTGATTCAACGTATGTCGACTCTTTTTGTGCGGACATTGCGCGAGGATCCAGCCGACGCTGAAGTCCCCAGTCACAAACTTCTCGTTCGTGCGGGCTATGTTCGACGGATTTCGCCAGGAATTTTTTCGTGGTTGCCACTCGGTTATCAAGTTTTCCGCAACGTTGAAGAAATTGTCCGCCAAGAAATGAATAAGGCAGGCTTTCAGGAAGTACATTTTCCAGCACTTCTTCCCCGTGAGCCTTATGAAACAACGGGCCGATGGACCGAATACGGTGACAACCTTTTTCGACTAAAGGACCGGAAGGACAATGACTTCCTCTTAGGGCCAACGCATGAGGAAGTCTTCACATTAATGGTGAAGGGTGAATTCTCTTCGTATCGCGATCTTCCTCTGTCGATCTATCAGATTCAAACCAAATATCGCGATGAGGCTCGACCCCGTGCGGGAATTTTACGTGGTCGAGAGTTCGTTATGAAGGATTCGTATTCATTTGATATCGATGACGCAGGCTTGGAAATTTCCTATAAACAGCATCGTGATGCCTACATCTCCACTTTTGATCGGCTGAAGCTCGATTACGTGATTGTCTCTGCTATGGCTGGGGCAATGGGAGGATCACGCAGTGAGGAGTTTCTCGCAAACAATGCATTCGGTGAAGATACGTATGTGCGTTGTGATTGTGGCTTCGCAGCTAATGTTGAGGCATTCCATGTTTCACAACCAATTTTTGATCCCGATGTGAATTTGCAGACCGATCTACCCATGTTGCACGTAGAGAAGACTCCTGACACGCCAACGATCGACTCACTTGTCAAGTTATCCAATGAGCGAGATGATTTAGCTCGATCTGATCGTGA
>CAMAVT010000103.1 GCA_945861775.1 Bifidobacterium breve | reverse complement strand
CGTGCATTTTCACGACACCTACGGGCAGGCGTTGTCCAACACACTCGCTGCTCTCCAAAGCGGGGTCTCGACCGTTGACGCCTCCGCAGGTGGTATCGGCGGCTGTCCATACGCACTCTCGGCCACTGGTAACTTGGCGACCGAAGATTTAGTCTGGATGCTTGAAGGACTCGGTATCGAAACCGGAGTAGACCTCGACAAACTCACCGCCACTGCGCTTTGGCTAGCCGACTATCTCGGAAGACCTGTTTCCTCACGTGTGGGACAAGCACTAGCTCCTTAGCACCCATTCCGCTTGCACATAAGTCGACATCTTTAAGAACACCCTGCTACACTAACGATCGTTAGTTTGAGCACGCCCTTTCACCAAGTCATCCAAGAACGGCCGATCCTCAAGGAGAAATCGTGGAATTCGCATACAGCGCTAAAGTCGAGGCTCTACGGGAGCAGGTCACAGATTTCGTTAACAACACGGTTATTCCACTTGAGCCGCTCTATCAGTCGCAAAAACCTGAGATTGGCCCCTGGGACACCCCACCGGTAATTGAAGATCTCAAAGTCCAGGCTCGAGCACTTGGCCTGTGGAACTTATTCCTGCCCGGTGATCGGGGTGCCGGCCTCACAAACCTTGAATATGCACCACTCGCCGAGATTTCCGGCCGAAGCCCTTGGATGGCACCGGAAGCTATGAACTGCTCGGCGCCTGACACCGGCAACATGGAAATTTTCTATCACTTTGCCACCCCTGAAGTTCGCGAACTATGGCTACCACAACTGTTGGATGGCAAGATCCGCTCCGTTTACTCGATGACGGAGCCGGCTGTCGCCAGTTCCGATGCGAACAACATTAGTTTGAGCATCACCGAAGAAGGGGAAGGTTTCCGGGTTATGGGCCGCAAGTGGTGGTCAAGCGGTGCTATGAGCCCACATTGCAAGGTGGCGATCGTCATGGGACTCTCTGATCCCGATGGTGAGCGTCATAAGCGCCACTCCATGATCGTGGTTCCCTTGGATACCCCCGGGGTCAAGATCCTCCGATCTACCAGTGTCTTTGGGTTTAGCGACAGTGGCCACGGCGGTCACGCAGAAATAGATTATGACTGCTGGGTGCCGCGCGAGAATCTTCTTGGCGAACTCCACAGCGGCTTCGCGATTGGCCAGGCGCGCTTGGGTCCAGGACGAATCCATCACGCAATGCGACTTATCGGCATGGCTGAACGCGCATTCGACATTATGTGCGAGCGTGCTCACAACCGATTCCCATTTGGAAAGGCAATCGCCGAACAGGGTGTCTTCCAGGATTGGGTCGCCGAAGCACGAATCCGAATTGAGCAAGTTCGTCTACTTGTGCTCAAGACAGCTTGGTTAATGGACACGGTAGGTAACCGGGGAGCTGCAGTTGAGATCTCAGCCATCAAGGTTGCCGCACCCAACATGGCCCAATGGGTCATCGATCGGGCAATTGAGACGTGCGGAGGGGCTGGCGTAAGTCAGGACTATCCACTCGCAGAGCTCTATGCCCAGTCCCGCATGCTGAGCATCGCTGACGGACCTGACGAAGTTCACAAGATGACAATTGCACGACGTGAGCTTCGTCGGTATGCCCCCGGCTCCTGAGGCGGCGATCTCAGCCACCGCCGATGAAATTCGAGTGGCAGCCCTTGAACAATTTGCTCGAGCTGGTTACAGCTCTACCAGCATGCGTGACATTGCCGGCAGTGTCGGAATAAAGGCCGCGAGCCTTTACAACCACTTCGGTTCCAAGGAAGCCATTCTCTGGGATCTCACACTGACAGCTTTCGAAGAATTGCTGCGGGGTCGAGATTTGGCGATAGCTAATTTACCCAATAATTCGACACCACAAGATCGGCTTGCCTGCCTCGTCACTTCGCACGTGGCTTTTCACGCCAAGAACAGCAACCAAGCACTTTTGGTAAATAGTCAACTCGCAGCCTTGTCTAAATCGCACTATCGCAAGGCTGTTGCCATGCGTGCACAGTACGAGGACACAATGCGCGAGGTGATCGATGAAGGCGTTGCCAAAGGTATTTTTGACACCACAGATGCGCGCGTAGCTACATTTGCGATTCTACAAATGGGAATGGCGGTCTCAGGTTGGTTCCGGCCGGAAGGTCCTTTGACCGTCACGGATCTGTGCACTATTTATGTCGATCTAGCTGCAAAAATGCTCGCTCCCCTCCCACTGAGTCACTAGGCATATTGGAATAGAGGAAATAAAGTAATGAATCAAGACCTGCCACAAGCCGTGCTATTTGACTGGGATGGAACCCTCATTGACAGCGGCGACATTCTTCTCCAATGCTGGCATTTAGTGACGACGGAGGTGCTGGGTGCACCATTTCCCATAACGGAGACAGATCGCCGAAAATTTTTGTCCATGCGTGGATCCGACAGCTTCCCGTTGCTCAGCGATGATCCAGCCGTGGTTGCGAGACTGGATAGTGGATTCACAGATGCCTACCTCGAATTGGCATCTATTCATGTGCGTCCACATGCCACCAGTCACACTCTGCTCCGCGCCTTGCGATCACAGGGAATTCCAGTAGGTTTAGTCACCTCGAAAACGCAACAGCGTTTGAACTGTGACCTTGACGTCTGTCACATGAACGGTCTCTTTGATGTCATTGTCACAGGAGACGATGTCGCTACCGCCAAACCTGACCCAGAAGGGGTCAATGCAGCATTGGCGAGCTTGGGAGCCAGCGCAGAAGCGAGTTGGATGGTGGGAGATGGCCCCGTTGATGTTCGGGCAGGTCAGGCCGGTGGCCTTCGGACAGCTGGGGTCAGCCACGGACTTCATTCCGCCGAAGAAATCCTCAGTGCCAACCCCGATGTCCTGGTTTCAGACCTCGGTGAACTGGCCGCGGTCTGGGGACTGGGCCTCTCGCAAACATCGGACAACTCCTAGCGACTATCACATTTGTTGGGTAGCATTAGATTGCTCGGAATGCATCCGACTCACTCGGGATCACGTAGAGGAAGAACATGTTGAACTCGGAATTGCGCAGCTTCCAGCAAATGGTCCGATCATTTGCCAATGACGTAGTCGCACCTGTAATCGGAAGTCACTACGAGGAACGGACCTTTCCTTACGAAATCGTTTCACAGATGGGTGAGTTGGGGCTCTTTGGCCTCCCGTTTCCAGAGGAGTACGGCGGCTCCGGCGGAGACTATTTCACTCTCTGTATTGCTATCGAAGAACTCGCGCGCGTTGATTCTTCGGTGGCAATTACCCTCGAGGCTGCCGTCTCCCTCGGTGCTATGCCGATCTATCGGTTCGGAACTGAGGAGCAGAAAAGGAAGTACTTGCCTTCAATGTGCAGCGGCCAGATGCTCGGTGCCTTTGGTTTAACCGAGGCCGGCGCTGGTTCCGATGCCGGCGGAACTAAAACAACAGCCATTCGATCCGATGGTGATTGGATCATTAACGGCTCAAAAGCCTTTATTACCAACTCTGGCACCAATATCACCGGACTTATCACGGTGAACGCGGTAACGGGAACGCGACCTGATGGCACCAAAGAGATTTCGTCCATCATCGTTCCTTCTGGAACGCGTGGCCTAACTGTCGGTCCGTCCTACTCCAAGGTCGGGTGGAATGCCTCCGACACCCACGAGTTGGCCTTTGATGATGTAAGAGTTCCTCTGGAGAATTTGGTCGGCGCTGAGGGGCACGGGTATGCACAGTTCCTGAGCATCCTTGACGAAGGTCGCATCGCAATTTCAGCACTGGCGGTCGGTCTGGCACAGGGCTGTTTGGATGAGTCGATCAAATATGCAAACACCCGCATGGCATTCGGTCGCACAATCGGGGCCAACCAGGCGATCGCATTCAAACTTGCCGACATGGAGGTTCGCGCTTACACCGCACGCCTTGCCTACTACGACGCCGCCGCTCGGATGCTCCGCGGTGAGGATTTCAAGAGGCAGGCCGCGATCGCAAAGCTCTACTCATCAGACATTGCGGTAACGAATGCGCGGGAGGCAACCCAAATCCACGGGGGCTACGGCTTTATGAACGAATACCCGGTCTCGCGAATGTGGCGTGACTCCAAGATCCTAGAAATCGGTGAAGGCACCAGCGAAGTTCAAAGAATGCTGATAGCCAGGGATCTTGGTGTTAGTTAGGACCGATTGTCCGATGTTCGCAAGATCCCCTCATCCATTCTCACAACATCAAAATGACGGTTTCGGCGACGCAGGCTGGCTTCGCTTCCCCCTCGATCTCAATGACAAACGACATGGTGACCTGGGTGCCGGCCGGCACGGAAGTGACACCCACGATCGACACAACCGCTCGAATTCTCGAATTCACCCTAACCGGGCTCGGAAATCGCACTTTGTTCATTCCGTAATTGATCATCGGTCGGCCGGTGTCAAATGCAAACACCTCATGACCCAACGCGACCACCAACGACAGGGTCAAATACCCGTGCGCAATTGTCTTGCCAAATGGGCCATTCGCGGAACGTTCGACGTCGACATGGATCCATTGCTGATCCCCAGTTGCGTCGGCGAATGCATCGATGCGGGCCTGGTCAATTGTGAGCCACTCACTACTTCCCAACGGCTCACCAATCGCAGCGGTGATCTCTTCTGCACTTGTGAAGGTGCGCATATTGACGGTCTCCTTAGATTTGGTCGGGGTCATAAGCCTAGCCTTAGTATTGTTCGAGCCAAAGTGAAAAGGAGTTTAAGGTGACCCAGGCAACAGAAGATACCGCTCCATCAGTGACTTATGCAGTGGCTGGCGCAATTGCATCCGTGACTCTCAACCGCCCAGATCTACGCAACCGACTGAGCCCGCAAGCCATGGCAATGACCTGCGCTTTCATTGAACAGGCCGTGGCAGATCTCGCCGTGCGAGTTATTGTCATTACTGGCACTGGAAATACTTTTTGCTCGGGAGCAGACCTCTCCGCTGCAACCTCAACCGATTCATCAGAGGGCAGTTTCGCCAACTCGGGTCCCACCGAACTGGTGAAGTTGCTCAAAGCAATCATGGATTGTCCAAAGGTGACAATTGCTCGAGTACAAGGCCACGTTGCGGCAGGGGGAAACGGGATCGTGGCTTCTTGTGACATCGCGATTGCGGTTGACGAAGCCAAGTTCGCTTTTAGCGAGGTTCGGCTGGGGCTGGCCCCTGCAGTGATCTCGGTCCCCTGCCTCGCCGTCATGAACCGACGAGATGCACAGGAACTCCTACTCACGGGCGACCGAGTAGATGCTGCCCGCGCGCTCCGCGCCGGACTCCTCACCTCTGTTGTTAAGGCCGAAAAATTAGACGAGGAGGTCAATCGATACTGCTCGATGCTCGTCCTCGCTGGCCCGGAAGCGGTGGGTCACACCAAAGAACTTCTTCGTCGGGTCCCCACATTGTCTCGGGACGAAGGTTTTGGGTGGGTAAGTGCACTCTCCGCAGAGGTTTTCGCTTCCCCCGAAGGACAAGAGGGGATGTCCGCGTACCTCAATAAACGTTCGCCACTGTGGATTCAAGGAGCAGCCAAAGTAGAAGGTGGGACGTCATGACAATCGCGACTCGGGAGTTGTTTGTCTTGGAGGCCGAGCTATCGCCGCCCCAGATGATGGAGAACACTCCATATGGTCAACGCAAGATCGTTCCGGTAGCTGGCGGAACTTTCACGGGTGAGCGTCTCAACGGCGTGATCTTGCCAGCAGGTGGACATGACTGGGCCATGACAAGAGCCGATGGAGCACTCGTACTTGACGTCCGACTTGTCTTGGAAACTGATGACGGCGAGCACATACTCATGACTTACAAAGGCATCCGCACGGGAGACCCTGCGGTGCTCGCGCGTATTGCTTCAGGGGAATACGTAGACCCGGCCGAGTACTATTTTCGAATCGTTCCATCTTTCGAAACGGGCTCCAAGAAATACGAGTGGTTGAATTCCATCGTGTGTATTGGATTCGGAGATCGGGTTAAGGCAGGCCCGCGCTACACCATTCACGAAATTCTTTGACTAGTTTTCAACAGTTCTCAAACGTTAAATGTGACTTAAATCATAACTAATGATCTGTTGTGGGCGTTCATCTTGAATTGTGGTGAACACGCACCGAAATCATGTTCAAAAGTCGTGATACCGCCCCTGCGTTAACCTTTCTCCCCTATACTCTGGCTCATAATTTATCCGTCGGGCTTCGGTCGTTTCGGATTTCACAACTAAGAAAAGGACTGAACTCACATGGCAATGGCAACCCCCGCCCCCCGCGTTTTAGCCGACTTCGCATCACGTACCGCGATCGCTCAAATTGCCCTCGTTGTGGGCGGCGCCGCATTCGTTGGTATCGCGGCACAAGTTGCTATCCCACTTCCGTTCACCCCCGTTCCCCTCACTCTTCAGACTTTCGCCGTGTTACTCGTTGGAGCATCCCTTGGATCACTTCGCGGGGCTTTGTCCATGGTTGTCTACCTCCTCGCGGGAATGGTTGGAGTGCCTTGGTTCGCCGAGGGTAGTTCCGGCTACAGCGCAAGCTTTGGTTACATTGTTGGATTTATCGTCGCCGCTTTCATCGTTGGGCGTCTCGCCGAGCGTGGAGCGACAACGACTGTACTTCGCAGCGCAGGCTTGATGGTCGTTGGCAACCTGGCAATCTACGCGGTTGGTGTTACCTGGCTCAAGTTCGCAATTGATGTCGACTGGGCAACAGCAATGAGTCTTGGAGTTGTTCCGTTCCTGATTGGCGATGCCGTCAAGATTGCATTGGCTGCAGGACTACTTCCACTTGCGTGGAAGGGCCTTGAAAAAATGCAATTGCGCAATAACTAATTGGCTACGACCTAATTTAGCGCGGCGAGTACTTCATCAACCATTGCAGTGGTTGTTCCCGGGTGTAGAAAAGCGAGACGGCCCACTGTTTCACCACACCAGGTTGATGAAGTAACAAACGCAACTTGTCGGGACAAAAGGTCTGTCGACCATTTGTCGTAATCCTGAGCGCTCCACCCCGTGCGCCGGAAAAGCACAACCGAGAGGTCCGGTTCGCGAATCAGTTCACTAGTTGGGTGGGCTTTTATTTGATCAGCTGCGTAACGCGCCATTGTGTTTCCAGCCACAACGGCATCACGGTAGGCATCAAGGCCATTGACTGCGAGTGAGAACCACAGCGCCATGCCGCGGGCTCGCCGGGTTAAGTGAAACGCTAAGTCACTTGGATTGAATTCGGTGAGATCCCCCGCATGGATCACATCAAGATACGAAGCATCTTGGGTGTGAACTGCTTTCGCGAGGTGCGGCTCCTTGTAGAGCAGTGCCGCTGAATCAAATGGCGCGAACCACCATTTGTGCGGATCCATGACGAGTGAGTCAGCGCGCTCAATGCCCGCATACAGATCTCGTTTTTCTGGATCTAGCATCCCGGCGCCACCGTAGGCGCCATCAACGTGAAACCACCACCCGTGACTTTCTGCTATGTCGGCTGCTGCATCAAGTTGGTCGATTATCCCGGCGTTCGTGGTTCCGGCTGTGGCAACAATTGCGACGACGTGAGAAAGATCTTGATTGGCCAGCCTCTTTTCAAGATTTTCACGAGTCATGCAGCCATCAAGCGTAGGGATCACGATCGCACCCATATCAACAATATTAAGTGCGTTTTTAATCGAGGAGTGTGCTTGATCACTCACGACAACCTGCAGTTGATATAGCGGGAGCCCACTGGCCGCGCGGATCGCCCGTGCCGTGTCACGAGCGACAACCAGCGCTGAAAGGTTTCCCGCACTACCCCCGGAAACGAATGTTCCACCGGCGCTTTGTGGCATCCCAGCGATATCAGCCATAGTTCTTAATGCTTGGTTCTCAGCCATGACCGCGCCGGCCGCTTCAAGCCAGGAACACCCCTGCAGCGACGCTGCCGATACGACCATGTCGAACAGCAGGGAGGCCTTGGTTGGTGCGGCCGGGATGAACCCAAAAAAGCGCGGACTGTCGGCAGATAAGACGGTCTCTGAGAGGTACTTTTCATAAATTCCCAGCACCTCGGACGGGTCTTTTGGCCCTGCCCCGATGAGACCCTCGAGTGCTTTGCGCATTTCCTCTCGATCGCCAAAACCGTCGATCGGAGTTTCGCGGATCGATAAACGTTCGGTGACATAGGCCAAGACCACGTCGACGAGTGCTTGATCCGGTGTGTGCATGCGGTCTGGTTTGCGGTTTGTCTTCACATGAATCCTTTATCAACCCGCGATGCTGGAGTCCCTTTGCATTGCGGCTGGTGCGCCGTCAGCCTTCCTGCCAGCAGGCACCACATCGCATGCTACTCGCTGGTGGTTTTTATCTTCGCTCCGCAATCACGGCCGTGATTGTCTTGCTGGCCACAAACAGCCAGACGCCGACACCAATTGTGGAGGAGATAAGGGCCACAATTACAACCGAATCGAGAAATTGAATCAGCAGGTTAATCACGATCGCCATCGAGACTACCGGGAACACAACACCCCACCAACCAAGGTGAAAAGGGATTCCACCATTTTTCACAGCTCGTCGTACATCAATCCCGGCGAAGACCGCCCACCAGATTCCGAAGCCAATCCCCATTGCCGCAGTCACTTCGGCGATCACCATTAATTCCTCATTGATTAATCCTGTTTCAACCCCGGTTTCAAAAAGTCGGATGATCCCGATCCCAAAGACACTCGCGGGGGCAAGTGGAACCCATAGCGACGGCACTAATGGGGCCGGCA
>CAMAVT010000102.1 GCA_945861775.1 Bifidobacterium breve | reverse complement strand
ACGTCTATGCCGCGTATTCGTTCCGAGCGCCCGGCATTTGACCTGCACCACCCCGAGTTGGCAGCGGTGGGAGCCCATACAGCTCCCAATGCGCCAGTCACAGCAGCTGCCCCCGCAGCCGAAACCATTGTTGTGGGTGAATCGAAGTGAGGATTGAAGGGGGGCTCTTCGCGATCGGTTTCGTTTTTTATTCACTGCTCGCCGGTGTTTACTGGTACTTCAGTCGCGACGAAATCGGGACCACGGCCCTCGCGCTCACCGGTGGAATGGCATTTTTGATCGCGTTTTACGCGCTCTACACTTCAAAGCGGGTTTATCCGCGGCCAGAGGATCGACTCGACGCCGAGATGGATGAAGCAGACCCGGAATACGGTTTTTATAGCCCCCATTCTTGGTGGCCATTGGCGGTAGCTGTACCCGTCGTCATGATTGTGCTCGGTTTGATTTTTGCTGTTTGGCTGATCGTGCTCGGCGTTGCCGCACTGGTGTTGGGCTTGGTCGGTTTACTCTTCGAGTACTACCGTGGAGAGTTTGCGCACTAAACCGTCGTACCCTCGATATCAACCATCGCACGTGTGGAGGGTCATTGTTTTCTCGTGGTAAGTCTCGAGCAGGTGTAGTTCTACCTATTTGCTTGGGCGCCGGCGTGCTCCTGATCACGGGCTGCACGCCAACCTTGATCGTTTCCACGCAGGCAACGGATCCAAAGCCCGCTGTGAGCATCACGGCGAATCCACAGGGGGGTTCCGGGGTTGACCCCGACACCCAAGTGATGATTGAAGCAGAGTTAGGCCGGCTCACCGAAGTTTCGGTTCTCGGGCCCGGGGGCGAGGTGCCCGGAATTCTTTCCGAAGACGGCTCACGTTGGACGGCAATCGATTCCGCGCTGGATTACTCAGCGACTTACACGATCTCTGCGCAGGCCGCTGATGCGCGAGGTCGAGTTAACACGATGGACGCGAGTTTTTCCACTTTAGAACCGGAAAAATTCTTCACAGCAGTTCTTTCGCCCAGTGCCGGAGAAATTGTCGGTGTCGGCGAGCCGATCGTGGTCAATTTCAATAAAAAAGTTGACAACAAAGCTGAAGTCGAAGCAGCACTTGTCGTGCGCACCGGTCAACCTGTTTTTGGTGCATGGGCTTGGCGCGATAGTCGCACGGTTGAATTCCGCCCGAAGGACCTATGGCCCGGGGACATGAATGTGGAAGTGGATCTCAATCTCATGGGAGTTCAGGCAAAACCCGGAGTCTTTGGCGAGGCTAATACAACGGATTCGTTTAGTTTTCGGCCTTCGATGGTAAGTGTGGTTGATGCCAACACCCACACGATGAACGTCTATAAAGCCGGTCAACTGCTGCGGGTCATTCCGGTAACAACGGGGAAGCCTGGTTTTGAGACACGTTCGGGAACAAAAGTCTTGCTCACCAAAGAACGTTCTCGAATCATGGATGCAGCAACGGGTGGAACTTCACTGGAGGATCCAGACTATTACCGGGTTAACGCCGAATACGCAATGCGACTGAGCTATTCCGGTGAGTTCGTGCACGCAGCACCGTGGAGCACGGGAGCTCAGGGGAGTGCGAACGTTTCCCACGGTTGTATTGGCATGAGTACGACGAACGGGGAATGGTGGTGGAATCAGAATGAGATCGGCGACGTCGTGATTGTCGAAAACACCCCACTCATTCAAGGTGATGACGGCAATGGTTTAACAGTATGGAACGCCAAATGGGATGAGTGGCTTGCCAAATCATTTACCGGACCGCGTTTAACCCAACCGATCACAACCGTTGCGCCGCAACATGATTCATTCGAGTTTAAGGCACTGGGATCTGCCAACAACTCTTAGCTCAGGTGAATCTGATGCAGGATTTGCATTTGTTCAATTAGGAAACCGTTACGGGTAGACCACTCAGAACTGCGGTTCCACCAAGTGGATCCACATGATCCACACTGACCAAAACATTGACATTGAAATCTGCCCATCCGTGAGGAATGCAAATACAACCGCGGGATACTGTGTCACTAATCGCCAAAGCGATGTTAAGACTCCCGCTGGCGCTAGTGATGCAAATCATCTCGCCATCAGTTCGACCTAAATCTGCCGCATCTAGTGGATGCATTTGGGCTGTGGGCATATTTGAACCACCCTGCAGATTCACAATGTCTTTCATCCACGAGTTGTTACTGCGTAATTGGCGTCGCCCTACGAGTAAGTATGAGCCGACGGCTGGGCTAGGCGCAGCAGTCTCCATTGCAGAGGCTGCAGTCGCCAGAGTTTTAACGAGTACAGGTGGTGCAAACTCAATGCGTCCACTGGGCGTTCGTAAAACTTCGGGCAACCGTGGAGTCAGTGGACCCAGATCGATTCCATGGGGAGCATCAATGATCTGCTGCAGGGTTAAGCCAGCAGGGCTAGAACGCAATCGAATATCAAGAACTCGTTCAACCCCACGTAATGGAGCCACGAGTTCAAGGACCGCTTCAACGGTTAAACCTTGTAAACGTGATGCGGAATCTGTTACGGCTTGATGTGCAACCGTTGCCGCCAGGACGTCATCCATCGCATCGGCACTGATTTCATTACCTGTGTTTATTCCAATAGCGATCCCCGCCAGAGTCAACAAGACATCAGCTTCATCCATGTGACCTTGCGGAACCGGAAACACCGCGGGGGAATAGCGAGCCTGATTGCGTACCGCGAGATTGTTGAACACTACGTCATAATGCGAACGGGTCAACGGTGAAGAAACGGGAAGCACAACGTCGGCTAATGAACTGGTAGCGGTGAGATAAGGATCCACCGATACCATGAAATCGAGGGACTCAAAGGCTGCTCGTAGACGCAATGAGTCCGGGGTTGAAACAATTGGATTGCCTCCAATCACGAACATAGCCCGAATATGATCTCCAGATTCGGGATCAGGGGTGTCAATTTCCTCGGCAAGCGCTGAGACTGGGAATTCGCCCAAAACGCTGGGTAATTCGCGAACCCGCGTGCGTCGACGCCCAGGGATGCTCACACCGTGTCCAATGCCGGGGGTTCCCTCGGTTGATGGCCCGCCGGCTGCGGGTAGCGCAAACATCACGCCACCGGGCTTGTCCAATGATCCAATTGAAATATTGATTACATCAATCAGCCACGAGGCAACGGTTCCCATGGGCAGTACTGAACCGTCAATGCTCAACCCCGAAGTTGTTGTCCCCATTCGCCCGTAGACCGCAGCGCTGGGAGCGTCCCGAAGTTCAGCGCTAATTCGACGCGTTACATCAGCGTCGATCCCTGTCACTGTGGCAACCGCCTCGGGTGTGAAAGCAGACAACACTGATACCAGTGACTCAACAGCGGCAGAGTCAATCCATTGCGCTGCAGCACCGAAGTTAGGGTTTCCCTCAACAATGAGGACATGGGCAATGGCGGCGAGCCACAGAGCATCACTGCCAGGGCGGATTCCTAGATGTTCGTCGGCGAACTCCGCGGTGCGGGTACGGATTGGGTCAACAACGACCATTCGACCACCTCGTTTGCGCAAGGACCGCAACCTGCCGGGGAAGTTGGCGGCGGTCAGCATCGAGCCATTAGAAACTATTGGGTTTGCCCCCAGCACCAAGAAGTAATCGGTCCGGTCGATGTCAGCTAAGGCAATCGATAATGCTGTTCCGTACATCATGGCCGAAGCGGCTTGCTTGGGCATTTGGTCCACGGTGCTGGCAGAAAAACGCTGTGATGTTCCGAGGGATTTAATGAAGGCTGGCAACATGAACGTACCTGACAACGAGTGCACATTTGGATTACCCAAAAATAACCCAACTGAATCAGGACCAGAGATCCTGACCACTTCGCCGAGGCGGGTGCGAATGAGCGCAAAAGCTTCATCCCAGGTAGCAGACACCAATGCGCCATTCACATCGCGAATCAGGGGAGTACTCAATCGGGTGGGGTCGGAATCAACTTCACCGAGAGAGACGCCCTTAGGGCAGATGTATCCGTGGCTAAACACATCGGCTTTGTCTCCGCGCACAGAAGTCACGATCGAACCTGTGATGGATAGCTCCAGACCGCAGTTCGCTTCACATAATGGACAAATGCGTAATGCGGTGCGCTCGGAATCAGGCTTCATGGATGCAAGCCTGCCACTGAAGGCCTACGGCCGCCCATTAATGCCAAAATTATTGATTTAGCGAGGTGAGCGCGTCATCACGATCGTGATGTTGGGAGGGTGGGGGAGGAGCGGCTGGGGAAAAAGTTGAGCCCCCAACCTAGGCAGGGGGCTCAACGAAATACAAGCGAATTACTGTCTTTGGTCAACCTGCTCTTGGTTGGTCATTGGCATTCCTGGGTGGTGTAGGACGCCACCGTGGCCAACGGGGTCTTGATCGAGTTCCTCGTATTCGTGCAGGGGGGCTTCAAGTCCTGCGCTATGCGCGGCGTGGGCTTGACCCGCTTCAATCTCGGCATCGGTTGGACGCTCGATATTGTCTCGTAAGAAGAAACTCGACAGCTTGTGGCGAAGTTGATCAACCCGGTAACTTGGATTGCGAACTCCATCAGCATCAGTCTTGACCGATGCGGGAAGAACGGGGAGGTCTTCCTTTGCAGAGATAACTGCCAACTCCTTGTAGTTCAGTGGCTGGTGTACCTCAATGAACTCACCGTGCGGCAGGCGTAGAACCCGACCGGATTCGTAGCCGTGGAGAAGCTTTTCGCGATCCTTGCGCTGCAAGCCCAAGCAAATTCTTTTTGTGACCAGGAAAGCAATCGGAGGAAGGATGATCAAACTGATTCGAAGAGTCCAACTCAGAACATTGAATGAAAGGTTGAAGGCCGCCGCAATAACATCGTTGCCGCCACCAATCCACAGAATTCCGTAGAAGACGATTGCCGCGACGCCGATTCCTGTGCGAACAGGTGCATTACGGGGGCGTTCCAGCAGGTTGTGCTCACGCTTGTCACCGGTGGCCCAGGCCTCAAGGAATGGGTACAACGCCAAGCCGGTGAACAGGATTCCGGGAATCACGACTGATGGAATCAACACGTTCCACGAGATGGTGAATCCGGCGATCACACTTTCCCAGTTGGGCATCAGTCGAAGGGCACCGTCAAGCCAACCGATGTACCAGTCGGGTTGAGTTCCGGATGAGACTTGGTCGGGCGTGTATGGCCCGAAAAGCCAGATTGGGTTGACGGTTACTAGCCCGCCGATAAGGGCGATGATGCCGAAGACGATGAAGAAGAAGCCACCGGCTTTGGCCATGTATACGGGCAGGAGGGGGTAACCCACGACATTTGTGTTTGTGCGTCCTGGTCCAGGGAACTGGGTGTGCTTTTGGGTCCAGACCATCATGAGGTGGACGGTGATCAACGCCAGGATGATCCCGGGGATAAGCAGAATGTGTGCGGCGTATAGCCGGGGAATAATTTCGGTGCCCGGAAATTCGCCACCAAATACCAGGAATGCGGCCCAGGTCCCAATCAATGGGATGGACTGCAAGATTCCTCGAATGATTTGAAGACCGGTACCCGAGAGCAGGTCGTCGGGGAGGGAGTAGCCGGTAAAACCAGCACCCAGTGCGAGCGCGGTGAGCCCAACGCCAACAAGCCAGTTGAATTCACGAGGCTTGCGGAAAGCTCCCGTGAAGAAGACACGGAACATGTGGACGGCCATCGCGGCGACGAAAATCAATGCACTCCAGTGGTGCATTTGGCGAATCAGTAGACCGCCGCGAACCTCAAATGAAATGTCCAATGAAGAGGCGTAAGCCTCGGACATTTGCACGCCTTTGAGTGGAACGTAGGAGCCGTTGTAGACAACTTCAACCATGCTGGGGTTGTAGAACAACGTCAAAAACGTACCGGTGAGAAGGACCACGATAAAGGAGTACAGGGCAATTTCACCGAGCATGAATGACCAGTGGTCGGGGAACACTTTGCCGAGGTTGGCCCCGAGGAACTTGTTGCTTCCCAGACGCTGGTCAACATATTTGGCGGTGGCCCCGCCTATTTGCTCAACCGGATGATCTGTTGTTGTGCTCATGCTTTATCTCGCTCCCAGAAACTAGGTCCAACGGGTACGGCAAAATCTTGCGTTGCTATTAAATATCCTTCCTCATCCACCGAAATTGGCAACTGCGGCATATTTCGGGCAGCTGGGCCAAAAATTACCGCACCGGAATCGGCGAGATCAAAGGTTGATTGGTGGCACGGGCACAGGAGATGATGTGTGCGCTGTTCATAGAGAGCAATCGGACAACCTACGTGGGTGCAAATTTTTGAGTAAGCCAAAATTCCGTTGTAATCCCAGCCTTCACCCTGTTGTGAGCGAATCTGCTCGGGATCCATGCGCACCAAAATAATTGCTGCTTTACCGCGCGCATTGAGGTTGTGTTCTTCCTCTTGGACTTCAAGTATGCCCTCGGGTAGAGCAGATACAAGACCACCAACGGGCAAATCTTCTGGGCGAACCGGCATGAAGGTTCCGTCGGAGACGATTCGAATGCCCTTGGTCCACAGGGTTGTTGAGAGTATTTCGGTGGGGTTTTCACCGGGAGGGGTTATCCAAAGATCACGTAGGACGACAATGATGGGAATGGGTAGTAGCGCCATCGCCCCTATTAGTGAGCGCCGGATCATCTTGTATCGAGCGAAACCGGACTCTTCTTTGCCGCGTTCGTAGTTTGCTGCAGCGAGGTTGTCGTCTTCTTTTTCCGAGACCATGTCGTGGCGCTCTTGAACAACTTCAACATCAGGCATCAGTTTCTTGGCCCATTGAATTGCGCCGGCGCCAATCAGGAATACGGCCAACCCGAAAGTGAGCCCGAGTACAACGTTGCTGGCTCCCACTTCCCCGAGGACGGGGATATAAAGAACGGCGTATTTATCGATCACAACATATGCGATGACGGAGAGCATCACGAACACCATGGACAGGGTGAACATCGCCGCCACTTGGCGCTCTGCTCGACGGGCTGCCTTTGGGTCGGTGTCTGTTACCCGCAACCGGTGTGGAATCTCAGCAACGGGGGAGTAACCCAGTTGTGCTGGCGCAGGTGAATGGCCATTGATCCCGGGCTCACTATTTCCGCCAGAGCTTGGAGTGATTTCGTTCATCGTGCTTTGATTCCAATCCAGACGGCCGCGCCAATGAATGCGGCAAATACGGCAACCCACATGAACAGACCTTCAGTAACCGGACCAATTCGGCCGAGTGAGAGACCGCCAGGGCTGGGAGCTTCTTGTAAAGCCATGATGTAAGCGGTCACGGCCTGCTTGTCCTTGATAGGCAATGTTTCATTTGAAAATACCGGCATACTTTGTGGCCCCGACACCATGGCTTCATAGATTTCTTGAGGGGTCGCCTGCATCAGATTGGGTGCGTATTTTCCTTGAGTCAGTGCACCACCTTGGCCAGCAGCCTGATGACACTGGGCGCAGTTGATGCGGAACAGAACGCCACCCTCGGCAATGTCTGCGTCGGAGTAGTCCAGATCCTCTGAGGTCGGGATTGCGGGACCGGGGGCCAGTGAGGCGATGTAGGCCGACATCGCGGCAACTTCTTCAACGTCGTAGATGGGCTCTTTGGCCGTGGCTTGGGCGCCAGGGGCCGCAAGGGGCATCCGGCCGGTTGAAACCTGGAAATGGACCGCGGCTGCTCCGACACCGATTAATGAAGGGCCGTTCATGGCTCCTTGGGCGTCAAGACCATGGCAGGAACTGCAACCCTCGAGATACAGCTTTTTCCCATCCTCGACTTGGGTTTGCGTACCCAATGATGCTTGAGCAGGCTCAATATTGGACACGGCCGAGAAGGTGACTCCAACAGCCCCAAGGGCTGCAACGAGCAGCAGGACGGCGACGAAGGGGTTACGCCTTCGTGCGGTAATGAACTTCACAGGGGCAAAGCCTTTCTCAGTTGTTGAAAAATGGTGTATCGGGACTTACTTCAAGATGTAAATCATGAAAAAGAGTGCAATCCAAACGACGTCAACGAAGTGCCAGTAATAGGAAACAACGATTGCGCGGGTGGCCTGTTCGTGGGTGAAGCGTTTCGCTACGTAGGTGGTGGCCAAGACCAAAAGGAACGCAATCAGCCCCCCGGTCACGTGCATTCCATGAAAACCGGTGGTGATGTAGAAGGCTGAACCGTAGGCATTCGATGAAAGGGTGAGGCCTTCGTGGACAAGTTCCGTGTATTCGGTGATCTGACCACCAACGAAGAAAGCTCCCATGAGGAAAGTGATGATGAACCAACGGCGAAGGCCTTTAACGTCTCCGCGCTCAGCGGCGAAGACTCCCAGTTGACAGGTTACCGAACTCAATACCAGAACCGTGGTGTTCAGGCTGGCGAAGGGGATGTTGAGAATTTGGGTCTCATTGGCCCACAGTTCAGGGTTGACCGCACGCATCGTGAAATACATGGCAAAGAGCGCCGCAAAGAACATGAGTTCACTGGCGAGCCAGACAATTGTTCCGATGGAGACCATGTTGGGGCGGTTCGCCGGTGCATGGTCATATGCCTGGGGGATTACGGTTGCTTGGGCCACGCCCATACTCTCGCAGATCGAGAACTAAATTTCTCTCTGACCCCCTCTTATTAATAAGTGATTTTCGCCTCGTTGGTGAGCCTGTTTTTCATTGAGCGTTTTCTGCTGGATAGAGTACGAATGTGGGATCAGATTCCGGGGCTCGAGACCCCTTGCGCGTACTCATCTACAGCAGCAATCGCAATACTCGCGC